>WFZU01000263.1 GCA_015489405.1 Bacteroidales bacterium | reverse complement strand
CTTCTATAATGTCCAACATCTGCGTTACGCTCATACTCAAAACTTCATTGACAAAAAGCCAACTCCTTGATTTTGAATATTTAACAAGCCTTATTCTTGAACATTATAGCCTAGACTCCCGACTTTATGGACAGACACTATTTAAACCGTTGTACGGTATTAAAAAAAATCGTATCATAATCGAATATTTTCGTATCATATCGTATCACATTTAATTAAATTTAGTATTTTTGCGGTATGAATGATAAAGTTTACATATTCAGATTAAATTTGGACTGGAATTTATTAAGAAATGTTAGTAAGATTGATAGATTTGATGCTTCTTGGTCAAGTATTGAAAAACGAGAAGGACAAAGTTTAAAACAACTTAAAAATATAGCAACAGTTAGAAGTGTCGGGGCATCAACAAGAATAGAAGGCTCTAAAATGAGCAATGAAGAAGTTAAAGCATTATTAGATAATCTTGAAATAACAAAAATTGAAGATAGAGATGCCCAAGAAGTTGTTGGATATTTTGAAGTTTTGGAACTTATATCCGAAAATTATAATGAAATTGAAATAACAGAGAGTAACATAAAAAATCTGCATAATCTTTTATTGAAACATAGTGATAAAGACCAATGGCATAAAGGCGATTACAAACAACATTCAAATGCTGTTGAAGCTACATTGCCGGACGGGACAAAACAAATTATCTTTCAAACAACAAATGCAGGATTTGAAACAGAAGATGCTATGCGAAAATTGATTGAATGGTATAATTCCGATACAGAAATACACCCTTTGGTTAAATCAGCTATATTTTCTTATGAATTTGTTAGTATTCATCCGTTTCAAGACGGAAATGGAAGATTAAGCAGATTATTAGCAACATTGCTATTATTAAAGAACGGATATAAATGGATACAATATGTAAGTTTTGAACATGAGATTGAAAGTCGAAAAAGTGAATATTACTTAAAATTAAGACATTGTCAAGCTCAAAGACCCAATGAAAATATTACCGAATGGATTAATTTTTTCTTTTCAGCACTTTTGAATATTCAAGAGCAACTAATGCAAAAATTAGAAATTAAAGGTGTTAAAACAAAATTATCACCAAAAGAAAAGTCAATCCTTACATATATTGAAAACAATCCGGGAAGTAAATCAGGAGAAGTTGCAAAGAAATTACATATACCTAATCCAACAGTAAAACGAATATTAACGAAATTATTAAATGAAAATTTAATTGAAAAATATGGAATTGGAGCAGGGACAAATTATTCGATAAAATAATAACACCGCATAATCGAGCAGAGTACCGGCAGGCATAAAGCCCGCCGGAGACCCTCTCACACCACCGTGCGTACGGTTCTCGTACACGGCGAACCGCTACTTCAAGGGTAAAAGCAAGTGTTTTTGACTAAGGGTAATTTTCAGATATAAATCCAACATAGAGATATATCCTTTTCTTTTGAGCCGTCGAACGGTAATGGGGGTATTAAAAATGGAGACTTTGGATTATACAGCAACTCGCCTGCAAGGGACTTCCCTCCGGTGGAAATATTATGCCTGTGCACCCAAAACTTTTTTGTCTATTAAGCCGGGAATTAAAATAAAACACCCCTAAAAATCAGACCCGTAACCGGGCAAGATGCCTGTGCCCCTTGGGATACGCTATGGAAACAATTCAGCGTATTAATCCCAATAGCCGAATAAACTTACCGTCTATCACCGAAAAGACGTAAAAGAAACAAGAAAAGGTTGATAAAGTCCAGATAAAGCGTCAGCGCACCCATGATAATCATTTTTTGGGCTTGCTCCCCTTGGGCTCCAACGGCTTGCCCGATGTGTTTGAGCTTTTGCACGTCATAGGCGGTAAGTCCGGTGAAAATCAGTACTCCGAAAATACTTATGACATAGTCAAACGTAGAGCTATGCAGGAAAAAGTTCACGATCATGGCAATAATTAAACCTATAAGCGCCATAAACAAGATGGAGCCGAATTTGGTCAAATCCGTAGTCGTGGTATATCCCAACACTGCCATTGAACCGAACATTCCGGCAGTGATAATAAAGGTTTTAAATATGGATGCCGAAGTGTAAATCAGCACTAAGAAACTCAAACTCATCCCGACGGTAGCCGCATAGAGGGCAAAAAGTACCGTCAAGGTCAAGGCTGAAAATCTTTGGTAACCGAAAGACATGGCAATGACGAAACCCAGTGGAGCCAAGGTTACAATCCACCCCAGTCCCGTAATACCGGTTTCGGAAACCAATAGACGCAAGAGCGTCATATTCGTCCCGAAATAATATGCCAAGCCGGCAGAAAGAAGCAAGCCAAAAGACATCCAAAGAAAAACGCCGGACATAAATCCTTTCTCTACTATTGCGTTGCTCCCCGCGGTATTGCCAAAGCGGGAAAGCGGTGTTCTGTCAAAATTGTTCATCTTTTATGTAATTTAATTGTTCATATATAATAATTCTCGCTACGATCACGCTGCCGGAAAGCACCCGGGGCACTTCCGGCGCTGTCGCACAGCGATCATTTGCACAAATATCATACAAACACAGAGGCTGTTTTCTAAAAATATCTTAAACGACAGTTTCTTCATTTACATCGCACCGCATTCTCCCTTCCGGAGAACAAGTACAATCAAAAAGCAAGATGTTGTCCGCAAAGAAATCCCGGTTACTATTTGTGCCGGAGATTATATCACCTTCAATTCCTTGCCCACTTTGATAAAAGCATCAATCGCTTTGTCGATATGATGCATCTCATGAGCGGCAGACATTTGGATGCGAATACGGTCTTTGCCACGTGGGACCACCGGAAATGAAAAAGCAATCACATAAATACCTTCTTCCAACATCCGGTTGGCAAATTCAACTGCCAATTGGGAAGAGTTTTCATATTTTCCAAACATTATCGGGACAATAGGATGCTCACCGGGGATAATATCAAAGCCCGCTTGCGTCATCTTTTGGCGGAAATATTGCGTATTTTTTTCCAATTTATCCCTGAGATGGGTAGATTCTGTCAAAATGTCAATCGCTTTGATAGAAGCTTGCACTACGGCAGGAGCAACCGAATTGGAAAAAAGATACGGTCTGGCTTTATTTCTCATGATGTCAATAATCTCCTGTTTACCGGAGATGAAACCGCCGGACGCACCGCCCAAAGCTTTTCCGAAAGTAGAAGTAATAATATCAACACGGTCCATCACATTGCGATATTCGTGGGTTCCGCGTCCTCTTTTTCCCATAAAACCCGTAGAATGGCTATCGTCCACCATTACCAACGCATCGTATTTTTCTGCTAAATCACAGATACCTTCGAGATTGGCGATATCTCCGTCCATACTGAAAACCCCATCCGTAGCAATCATTTTGAAACGTACGCCGGCATCATTAGCTTCTTTGAGGCAACGTTCGAGTCCCTTGGCATTTTTTCCCGTGGCAGGGTCTAGTTCTTCGACATCCCTCATATCTCCGTGTTTGTATATCCAACGTTGTGCCTTGCACAAACGTATCCCGTCAATGATAGAGGCATGATTGAGTGCGTCGGTGATGATAGCATCTTCTTTCCCGAGCAAAGGCTCAAACACCGCTCCGTTAGCATCAAAAGCGGAGGAGAAAAGAATAGTGTCTTCGGTACCGAGAAAGCGGGACACTTTTTGTTCCAATTCCTTGTGAATATCTTGCGTTCCGCAAATAAAGCGAACCGAAGAAAGCCCGTAACCACGATGTTCCAAGCCTTCATGAGCAGCTTTTAATATTTCCGGGTGAGAAGAAAGCCCCAGGTAATTGTTGGCACAAAAGTTCAAGGCAGGTTTACCTCTTACGATAATCTCCACCCCTTGCTCACTTTCGATAATCCGTTCGTGTTTGTAAAGTCCGGCATTTTCCATTTTTGCCAGCTCTTCGCTCAAATATTTTTTTATCTCTCCATACATAACATAAAATTTTATACGGCTGCAAAGGTAATGAATATTTATTTAGCCGCAGGCTGTTTTTTTATTGAAATGAAAACAACATATAAACAAATCCCGTGAGGAATCCCGCGTACACTTGCTCCGGAGTATGCGCACGAAGCGTCAGACGGGCAGAGGCTACCAAACCGCCTACCAAAATACCCAGCAAAAAAGGAATAAAGAAAAAAGAGTAACCGTCCAGCAGGAGAGACAAAAAGACACCTGCCGCCGACCCGATGGAAATAGCGTGAATGCTAATCTTCCAATACATCGTAATCAGGGAAGCAAGCAATATCAGGGAAGCGGTAACACGAAACAAGGCAGGATAAATATAGGGGAGTGAATGAATATGACGGAGTGAAAAATAGGCAATAACGTAATAAGCGGCACTGACCAAAAAAGGAATGACGCGCTCTCTCTTGCGAGGCATTATCAGGGAGGAAACAAGTCCTATCCGCTTGAAGAGGGAGGCGGAGAGCAACGGGAGAATGGTGGTCGCTGTCAAGGTAAACAGCCACAAAAAAACTTTTAGACGGAAGTCCAGTACAAGAGCAAAATAGGCATTGGAGCATAGTACAGCCGTCATCAGGTAGAGGGGAATGAAAACCGGATGAAAAACGACAGAAAGAATATTGGCAAGGGACTTGGACATGAAGTTAGAGTTTTTTTCGCAGACGTGCTACCGGGATATTAAGCAAGTCGCGATATTTTGCGATCGTCCGGCGGGCTATCGGATAGCCTCTTTCTTTCAGCGCCGTGGCAATCTGATCGTCGGTCAGGGGTTTGTGCGGGTCTTCTTCCGCCACCAAATCTTGCATCAGCTTTTTGATTTTGTGTGTGGAGACCTCCTTGCCTTCTTCATTGGTCATAGACTCCGAGAAAAATGTTTTGAGCTTGAAAGTGCCGTAAGGAGTCTGCACGTATTTGCTGTTGACAACACGTGAAATGGTAGAAATGTCAAGTCCGACAACATCTGCAATATCTTTGAGAATCATCGGTTTGAGCTGTCCTTTATCACCGGTGAGGAAAAAATCTTTTTGACGTTCGATAATCGCTTCCATTACCGTTTGCAAGGTCAACTGACGTTGTTTGACAGCATCGATAAACCACTTGGCAGAGTCCATTTTCTGTTTGATAAATTGAATAGACTCTTTGTTTGTCTTTTTATCTTTAGCCTTACTCAGTTCATCTAACATTCTCATATATTTCCGGCTGATTCGAATGTCGGGAATATGTCTTTCGTTAAGTGTCAATTCTAATTTTCCATCATTGATATGGATAATGAAGTCAGGAATCACATAATGATTGGTACGGGTAGATTCGCTGAGCGAATTGCCGGGTTTGGGGTTCAGGCTTAAAATGACGTCAATAGCATCCTTCAATTCTTTTTCGGAAAGTTTGGTTTTGCGGAGGATTTTTTGATAATGCTTGTGAGTAAATTCGTTAAAAGCTTTCTCGAGAATGCGGATTGCATTGGCGACATCCGGGTCATCCGTATCTTTTCTTCGCAATTGAATAAGGAGGCATTCTTTAAGGTTGCGCGCACCCACCCCGGGAGGGTCAAAAGTCTGAATAACTTTCAGTATTTTTTCTACTTCCTCTACATTGGTGTCAATATTTTCGCGGAAAGCAAGATCATCGACAATAGCATCTAAACTCCGGTTGAGATATCCGGAATCGTCCAAGGTGCCAATGATGAATTTTGCAATTTTTTCTTCTTTTTCAGTGAGAATATTGAGTCCCAGTTGCTGATATAGAATATCTTGAAAACTACTTCCCGAGACGAAAGGAATGTCCGGCATTTCATCGTCTTTCCCTTTGTTGTTCGCTTTCAATTTGTAGGCGGGAATATCATCATCCTGAAAATAATAGTCCAAATCGATATCGTCTTCCCTTTCAAACTCTTCGGTCTCTTCTGCGGGTTCTTCTTCTTTTGTATCCACTTCCCTTTCTTCTTCGGTGCCGGCTTCGATTAAGGTCGGATTTTCCTCTATCTCCTGTTTGATTCTTTGTTCAAGGGCAAGCGTAGGGATCTGCAAAAGTTTCATCAACATAATTTGTTGAGGCGAAAGTCTTTGTAGCAATTTTTGTGATAATGTCTGTCTAAGCATAAATCCTTTTTTTTGCGATACAAAATTAATTATTATTTCAGATGTACTAACTTTTTTTCCGGCTGCTCATTTCTACTTCATTTCTTTTGTAATTCAATAAAATACAAAATGACATGGCAGGACTATTCCGGTTCTTTGAAACTTTCCCCGACATTTGAGATTCTTTTTATGTCTGTGATATATTTATTTTTTTTGAGTTCTTTGATAAGCCGCATAAGCATTTTTTTTCCACTCACATACAAAAGAAATTTGGCATCCATCATTTTGCCGGAGGCATTCATTCCCATCTGCTTCATATTGATATCAAAATCTTGTGAAATCACCTGCGCTATTTCTTCCAATAAACCTTTGTGGTCTGCCCCGTAAATCTCAATGCCGGCAAGGTAGGCTTTGACCGGACTTTCCGGGTCTTTCCACCGGACATCCATGGATACGCCTCCGAAACTTACGATGTCCGTAGAAGATTTGGGGCAAGATTGGCGGTGGATACGGGTCAATTTATTGTGGATAGGAATGCCTACGATCCGGTCTCCCGGAATGGGATAACAGCAAGAGGCGATGAGTACCTTGTTCATGGGAATTTCTTTGTCTTGGTGCATAATGCTACCAACGAGACTGAGAGAGGGGGCATCATCCGATACGGGGACAAGCGGAATATTTTTCATGATCGTTTTCCACATACCTTCTTTTTTCTTTTGATGAATCTTGAAACCCCTCTCAATATCTTGCAAGCTTATTTGTCCTTGGGAGACGTGAAAGAGTAATTCCTTTTTTCTTTCAATATTAAAAATTTGCATGAGAAAATGGATGTTGGAGTCATTGTATTTGATTCCCAACTTTTCGAGAATTTCTTTGAGACGCTGTTCGCCTCTCGTTTTTTCGGCAGTGTATTTTTTGCTCATTGCCCGGGAGATATTATCCATTGCCCTGCCGGTTTGCACGTGTTTAAGCCAATCGGAGCTGACGGTTTCTTTGTCTCCGGAGACAATATTTACGATGTCTTTATCTTTAAGTTTATGAAATATGCTTCGTTTTTCGTTGTTGATTAATACATATTCGATGTGATTTGCCAGTTCCGTGTGAATAGAATATGCAAAATCCAGTGCGGTAGAGCCTTCCGGAAGGTTTTTGCGTTCTCCCGAACGGGTGAAAACGATAATATTTTTGGTTGAAATATATCCTTCGAAAATTTTCAGGAAAAAGGCATTGTAATGATCGTAATTTACCAATCTACCGATGGCGTTGAGCCAATTTTCCACATTGCTTCTACCGGCTTTGATATAATCGTTTTTTTGATTCCGGTTAAATTTGAGAGCATATCCCTTGTTTGCAATTTCAAACATCCGTTCGGACATAATGGCAACATTGACCCAATGCCCCTGATAGGTTTTGTCTTCACCGCGGTAGGGTTTGATGAAAGCGGTCTCGAGAGCGCGGTAATCATTTTCTTTCGGGATACTGATATAGTCATGAATGGTATGATAAAGGTAGTTGATACTCAGTTCGGAATATATTTTGAAGGCAATTTCTTTTTCTTTGGTGTAGGGAGCATCAAAAATGATTTCCAAGCGGAATTTTTGACTACAATATTTTGCGTCAACAATATGTTTGGTCTCCATCAGTTGGAGAACATCAAAAGCGGAATTTTCGCGGATTCGCACCCTTCCGTTGATATTGTTGTCTGCCAAGATGCGGTATATTTCCTGCCGGATTTCGTGAATATAGTCATTCCGGATATTCCGGTTTTCCTGAAGCTGGGAAAGGTATATCTGATATTTTTCCGGATTGGAATATTTGACGGTTTCGTTTCCCAACTTTCTTTTCAAATCACCGATGCCCAAACGGTGTGCCAAGGGGATAAACAACCATTCGGTCTCGGAAGCGATGCTCTGTTGTTTTTCCTTTCGCATGGCATCCAGCGTACGCATATTGTGTAAGCGGTCAGCCAATTTAATAATAATTACGCGCGGGTCGTCCACAAAACTTTGGAGCAATTTGTGGATATTTTTAGCTTTCAACTTCATACGACTACCCGAATAATCGGCTTTGTCAATTTTGGTCAATCCGGCGACAATTTTGCTCACTTCCTCTCCAAATTCCCTCCGGATATCTTCATGGCTAACTTCGGTATCCTCAACGACATCGTGCAACAAAGCGGCGACGATGGAAGGCGTATCCATCTCCAAATCTTTAGCAACGATTTTGGCAACCTCCAAAGGATGAAGGATGTAGGGATCCCCGCTTTTGCGCATCACACCTTGGTGGAGACGAGTTGCATAATCTATCGCTTTTTCGATGATCAGCCGGTCTGCTTCCGGAGGATTCCATATATCCAAAAACCGGAAATAATAAGCTAATATCTCTTTCTCTCCTCTTGTCATGTCAATGTTTTTTTACGTTAATTAGCGCTTGTCTATAATGTCCGACTTCTGCGTTACGCTCGTTCTGAAACCAGTCATTGACGTAAGTCAACTCCTTTGCTTTCAGAACTTCACAAGCCTTGAATTCAAACATTCTAGCTCAAGCTCTTGACTTTATTGACAGACCCTAACTACTGTCTGTCTATAATACCCAACCGCCAGGCTCATACTCAAGCTGTCCGCATGGAGACACATCCCCATCAAAAGCATACTAAAATACTGTATATCAATAAATTAATACATATCTCAAAATAATAATATTGCGTTTTTTAACGTATGTGCAGAGCAAAACCACACGCAAAGGTGCAATATCAATCTCTATTCACAAAGTTACGAGTATTCCGCAAACCATGCTCATGCATACGACAGCCCGGTCCGTTCTTCTTATTTTCTACTCCTGCCCATAAACTTTATGGACAAGCGCCAAATACACTATTCCTAATGCAAAGTTAGCAAAGCATTTGATTGAAACGAAAATAATTTTATAAAAATTTTGACGGCTTTTTGTACGTGCAAAACAGGCTTATATTTCTCCGGATTTGGATATAAATTTTCAGATTTCATATTCCATAATATTTGTACTTTTACCAAAAAAAATAAATATGACATCAGAAGATAAAACGGCTATCCAAAATATAGCGGTAATGACTTCCGGAGGTGATTCGCCGGGGATGAATGCAGCCATCAGAGCGGTGGTCAGGACGGCACTGTATTTTGGCAAAAAGGCTTTCGGAATATACCACGGTTACGAGGGAATGATAGACGGGGAGATAAGCCCTATGCAGTCCCATGATGTGTCGGATATTATCAACCGCGGAGGCACTATTTTGAAAACCGCCCGTTCCAAACGTTTTTTGGAAGCGGCTTACCGCAAGCAAGCATACGAACAATTAAAGGCGCATCATATTGATGCACTGGTGATTATAGGAGGAAACGGTTCTTTTCGCGGAGCGGATGTATTCTCACATGAATTTGATATTCCCGTAGTAGGTATTCCGGGAACCATTGACAATGATCTGGACGGTACGGATTATACCTTGGGATATGATACGGCTCTCAACAATGTGATAGATGCCGTGGATAAAATCAGGGATACGGCTTCGGCTTTTGACCGCTTGTTTTTTGTGGAAGTGATGGGGCGTGATGCGGGCTTTATTGCGCTGCGAAGCGGCATTGCCACGGGAGCGGACGCTATCCTGGTCCCGGAAGTACACACGAACTATGAACAATTGAAGGAATATCTACATACGACCTACCGGCATACCAAATCTTCTGCCATTGTGTTGGTAGCGGAAGGGGATGACGGAGGAGGCGCCGTAGCGATGGCAAAACGTATCAGGGAGGATTTTCCGGATTTCAATCCGCGCGTTACCATTCTCGGACACATTCAACGGGGAGGTGCTCCCACGGCTTTTGACCGGATTCTGGGAAGCGAGATGGGCGTAGCGGCAGTCAAAGCCTTGCTTCAAGGACAGAGCGGGGTGATGATGGGCAAGCAGTGCAGGGAGATTGTTCCCGTAGCGTTCTCGATTGCCGACAAGCATACCAAAAGATTGAGCCAAGCGCTTCTATCGATGATTGACGTACTGAACGGATAGTTGTCCGCTGTACTTCATACGAAGTTACGCAAACATTTTGCAAAAAAACGGAATTCAGAAGAGTAGTAAATGAAATTTTATGTAATAAAAACGAAGAACAAATGAAAAAAACAGTAGCAATATTAGCAGGGGGAGGTCCTGCACCGGGTATCAATACCGTCTTTGCTTCCATTGGGAAAGCATTCTTGAGAGACGGCTATAAGGTGATCGGTATTCATGAAGGTTACCGGGGGCTTTTTAATCCGGAGAGGGAAACGGAAGTGATGGATTTCAAATTGTGTGACCGGATTGTCAACCGCGGTGGTTCATACTTTATGATGAGCCGTTACAAACCCAAAGATTCGGATTTTAGCAAAGACTTTTTTGTGGAAAATAATGTGGGACTTTTGGTAACTATCGGGGGTGATGATACGGCATCTACCGCCAACCGTATTGCTAAATTTCTGCATGAGCAGAATGTAGATATTCAGAATATTCACGTTCCGAAAACGATAGATAATGATCTTCCTTTGCCCGAAGGGATACCTACTTTCGGTTATGAGTCGGCACGCGAGTCCGGCGTCGGAATCGCTACGGCGGTATATGAAGATGCACGTACCAGTGGCAATTGGTTTGTAGTATGTGGAATGGGTCGTTCCGCGGGGCATTTGGCTTTCGGTATCGGCACGGCAGCCCACTATCCGATGATTATCATTCCCGAAATGTTTGACAAAACGGAAATGTCTTTCGACAAAATTACCAAGTTGATGGTCTCTTCCATTATCAAACGGAAAATCCGTAATATCCCCTACGGTGGAATTATGATCAGCGAAGGAATGTTTCATTTTTTACCGGAGGAAGAAATCGCAAATTCCGGAATTAATTTTACCTATGACGAACACGGGCATCCGGAACTTGGAAATGTAAGTAAAGCACACGTATTCAATGAATTATTACAACGAAAGTTGAAAGAATTGGGTATTAAAGTGAAGTCCCGTCCGGTCGAATTGGGTTATGAAATACGCTGTACTTTGCCTTCGGCTTATGATTTGGAATATTGTACCGCTCTGGGCTTGGGAACCAAGAAGTTGTATGATGAAGGAAAGACTGCCTGCATGGTAAGCGTGGATAGTCACGGAGATGTCAACCCACTGTATTTGAAAGATTTGGAAAATGAACAAGGGAAAATTCCGCCGCGTTTGGTCAATATGAACAGCAAAAAAGTACACCTGTTTTTGCATAATAATATGGACTTTATTCACGAGAAAGATTACGAAGCGGCAAAAGCTTATTTAGACCATCCGGAAGAATACGATTTTTATAAAATCTTGCATTGGGAATAATGTTCCGGGATGCGACGTCCGGATACAAGGGCTTATTTTTCAGGAAATATCCGCTAATCACGTCCCCTCATGGGAGACGGAGGTGGGGTAGAGTACAACGCTGTTTGTTCTGCTATCTACTACGCTGTTTTAATCGTTTCATATTGGAGTCTGTACATAGGGCTTGTCTATAATGTCCGGCTTCTGCGTTACGCTCGGACTCTTGACTTTATGGACAAGCGCTGCTTAGAAACAGTCGTTTGAGGCATCAAAAATCAGGATTCCAGAAGTGTTTACGGAAATCTTTGATTTTGTCATTTTCTACTTCTATCCCTTCTTGGCGGAGCAGGTCTGCCATCACGTTTTCACCCCCGAAATGATGTTTCCCGGTCAACAATCCGGCACGGTTTACGACACGGTGTGCCGGAATATCCCGTTCACATAAAAAAGATTGATGCATCGCCCAACCGACAAGCCGCGCACTCTTTCCCATACCAATTGCATTGGCGATAGCACCGTAGGTCGTTACTTTCCCGCGGGGAATACGCTCCACGATGGCAAAAACTTTCTCCAAAAAGTCCGCATTATTTTTCATACAGATTGACAGCTTTATATTTTTTTGATATCCGGAACGGATACGTGAGCGGCTTGTCTATCATCAGTTTTTGATATTCTATCTTGATGGCATATTCTTTTTTTCCGTCATTGAGCACAAAGGTTGAGAGAAACGGGAAGAGCTGACCGTCCACATATTTGAAATTGTCATAAGAGACTTCCAATTTTGCCGAAGGTCTTTGCATCTCCTTAATTTTCATTTCCGTAATCTTAAAAGTATTGGTTTTCAACGTGATACGTTGATT
>WFZU01000262.1 GCA_015489405.1 Bacteroidales bacterium | reverse complement strand
CTATTTCCTCTATGCCATCGCCGACGGACAGAAGATTTTTGCTGCGAAGGTGGTGAAAGAATAATATTTTTTTTAATTTTGTTTTCTATATGAACAAATCGCTATTGTTGATAATCCTTCTTGCTCTCTCTTTCGTGCTATTTGCACAGAAAGAGAGGAATAGACCGGATATTAAAAACATTCGCTGCTTGGATAATATAAATGCAAAAAACAGGGAAAGATTGCAGCAGTCGGTAGAAAGTCTTGCATTGGACAGGAAAGAGTTTTACGGCAACATCAAATGGCTCTCATTCCCAAGACTTAATAGATACTCCTATGGAAATGATGCCGTGGATGTTAAGTCTATTCTTCTGGAACAAATGTATCCGGAGGGTAGTGTTTTTTCGCTTCTCAATGACGAAAATAAAAAGTTAAAAAGAGAAAATAATCAATGGATTATTTCTCAATTCGAAACCGTCAAAAGCACCGAAGGCTACAAATTGAATGTAGAAGAGTGGGCAAGCGGCAAATCCCCTCAATGGAATTTTATTGATTATCAAGGAGGCAAAATAGACCCCAATACCTCCATCTCAATTACCGGAGGCGAAGAAAATTGGATAGGCTATTTCATTGAATATCCGCAAAAGGTCGAAGATGCATTGCCGCCGGATGTCCTCAATGATGTGGTCTATATCAAAGCCCAAGACTGGGCAATGTTTAACGAAGGTACGCCCGGCAATCCCAATTTCACGTATCAAGGGAAAGTAAGACCTCTGGAATGGGGCGATATGATTGAAATTTATACCAATAGTGCTCACGTATTTCAATGGAATCAAGGCACTAAAAAAGATGCTGTGCCGGCTTTGAAAACGGAGTATTATTCTTATGAAGAGAAATTAGACTATGAACCCATTTTTGTCCTGACGGATGAAAATTCGGAGGTACAAGAGATTGCGGTGAAGGTCGATGGTGAAGTCAAAGGGGCTGCCGTACGGGAAGCGGGCGATACCTTGGTACAAGTGAACGCCTACCTCGAAGGGGTGGATCCGGATGCCCAGATAACGTTGGAAACCTATTCGGGCGGCAAAAGTCCGGTACGCTTTATTCCGGACTATCTCGTCCGGAACCACCGTACTACCCGCATGGAAAAACGCAAACTTTTTGCCGGAGAAAAGGCAAGATACCAAGTAGTCTCCATCCGTCCCCAAGATCAAGGCGTGCTTCCCGACCCTATGGATCAGCTAAGCGTTTATCCCAATCCGGCTGCGCAAAATCTGCATTTTGACTTTTTACTTAACCAAACTTCCCGTTTGCAGATGCAAATTTTCAACAATCTGGGACAACTCGTTGCCAGCCCGCTGCAAAGCAGTCTTAACAAGGGCTACTATTCCCTGTCGTGGGATTTGCGGAATGCACAAGGACGGAAAGTGCCGGCGGGCGTATATTTTTACCATATTGTCTTTCCGGATTTAGGCATTCAAAAGAATGGGAAAATCATTATTCGATGACCGGAATAATGAGTGTAGATTAAGAAAATGAAAATTATTTATAATACAAACAGCAAACGGCACTCCTCCCCTCTATTAAGAGGGGTTGGAGGTGTGTTTATATTTATTTTGCTTAGCATGCATCTTCAAGCCACGATTTTTACTGTCAAGCAAGACGGCACGGGCGATTTTACAAGTATCCAGGAAGGATTTAACACGATAAACGAGGGAGACACCTTGATCGTATATCCGGGTATCTACACCGAAACTATGATATTTAATAATAAGGGTATCTGCTTGGCTAGTAGATATATGTTGACCGGAGACAGCAGCTATATTTATACCACCATTCTGGACGGAAATCAAGAACATCGCATCTTGGCAGTCAATGGCAATTTTGCGGAAAGCAATATGATCATTGATGGCTTCACCTTTCAACATGCTAATGTGCCGGAAGGTGAAGGGGGTGCCTTAAAGATATGGGAGTCGGACAGTATTATCATTAGAAATAGTGTTTTTAAAAATAATTTTGCTTATGCCGGCTCTGCAATACATATAACATATACTGAGGATGCAAAGTTTGAAGATTTAATCGTTGAATATAATTATGCACATTCATATACAATAAGTAACGCTTATTTTTCGGATGTTTACCTTAGTAATGTGAGTGTAAGAAATAATTATGCTGACTGGGGGGCTGGTTTAGAAGTTGCCTATGAGAGTGTTTATAATTTTTCTCCTATAAATCTTTGTAGTATTTACAATAATCATGGCTCTATTGGTAAAGATTTTTTACAAGGTAATGCTGAACCGGTTTATCAACATATCGTAGTGGATACCTTTTCGGTGATGCAACCCGATAATAGTTTTGCTT
>WFZU01000261.1 GCA_015489405.1 Bacteroidales bacterium | reverse complement strand
GCATTACACACAACTATATTATATCCCGACAAACCCCCAAAATTTGTCGGGATTTTTATCCATATTAAGGTTTAAATCCTCCATGGAGGATATGATAGTACGTTTTACAGTATTACTTACGTGGGCATATATCATAGTTGTTTGGATGTTTTTGTATCCCGAAAGCTTTCTACCCCTGATATTTTGTTGTCTGCCGCCTACTTTCATAATAAATAATTATTGTTGCAGCAAAGGTAAATAAATTTTTAGCAACCGGATAATTATTTATCAAAAAAAATATCTATACAGTGTCTGTCGATAATATTCAAAACCGGACGAAACAAAGCAGACAGACAGTAGGAGATGCTCACCTTTTAAGCGGGGAACTCACTACCGGCAGGCGATTTTTCTCAAGGCGGCTGACACCGAAGATTTCCACTTTCGGAATCAACAGACTTGCCGGTGAAATAATGCTTACAGGGACATTCAAAATCGTATTGACCACATTTACCCCCTCCCCGAACACCGCTCTTTCGTCCAAGGCGTTAACAGGGTGCGGCAAATATTGAATACCTCTGATCAGGGTTTCTTTCCCGGTATGTACATCTACCTTGTAAACACCAACAGGTTTTTCACTGTACATATCTTTTACGACAAGATAATAATCCAGATTCAATATCTTGGCGATACGTTTTGCTTGCCGGAGCAGTTTTTTATACTTTATTTGTTTTTCACTTACCACTTTTAAGATACCCGGAGACATAAACCGCTGCAATCCACCCTGAGAGGACACAACAGCCCGGTTATGTCCGGAGGCGTGCCGGTAGGTCAAATTAGGAATCCGGCTGCTCAAAAGATTTATCAGTTTCCCTTTTTGTATGAGCGGATAAGAATCCGGAGGAACGATGCCGTCCCCATCGACCTCATAATGTCCGATCAGCGGTGTCCCTTGATAGCTGCTGTCCTTGGAAATATCAAAAACAGAAAGTGCGGGATGAAAAATCTTTTTGCCAATTTTGGCTTCAATTGAATTATAGGGCGGCTCGGTAGGCATATAGAGGTTGGTCGAATTGTCTTCCAGCGGGATACGTTGGGCAATCAAGGCAGAGGAATTATTAAACAGGCAATGAAAGATATATTTACCCGCTGCATCCCCCTGCAAAACGATGGGACCGGAATATTTTTCTTGCAAGACTTCCGCATCTTTCATTGCCAACATATAATCCGCAAATTTTTTCACCCTCTCTTTCATCTCGTCAAGCGAAGGCAAGCCGGAGGCTTGAGTAGCAGCCATCAAAAAATTTTCGGATACGGGATCTCCCTCTTTCAAAGGAATTTCAGCACTCCCCTGAACCACAGCAATATCAAAGGGAATTTTAACTTTAAACCCCTCGCTATTAACAAAATAGATATACGCCTTAATAAGAGTAACGGAGACCGTAGCATCCTGAATTTCCGGATAGGAAGCAAAGATAGCGGAAAGTTGTTTGGCAGATTTTTTCCAATAGGAAACATCAAAATCAAAAGCAGGCGCATCGACGATGTTAACAGTTGCTTTTTCGATCGAAAAATCCGGCGGGAAATAGTCCTCTATGCTAATATGGTTTTTGGTCAAAAAAGCTTTCTTTATTTTGTAATGCACATTGGCAGAGCGGAAGAGGCTTTCCATAGAAGCCCACACAGCCCTCCGGATACCGTAATAATCAGGGGTTTGCGGAAGGTCTATTTGAATCCCCGTTTCGCCGGCAGGGACGACTGTGGAAGAAGACTCAAAGTTTTCGTCCGTGATCTTGTAGTCCCCTATCATCAAGCGGGAAGAATAGGACGGCACCCGTTTGTGGTGCACCTGCAAGAGCCCTCCGAGAGAGGCGCTAATAGTCAATATTTCGGCATCGGAATACCGAAAAGCCATATAAAAGGGCGGTTCATGGTCCGGCAACCGGAGACTATCCATATCGCGGTTTATCTCATCTTCCAGTGCAGAGAACACAATCTTGTCTTGTGCTCCGGAACCCGGCTCTTGAGCCACCGTCCGGAAAGAACTGAACAAGAGTCCAAAAACGAAAGCTAAGCCTGTTATTTTGATTGAATTTCTCATAAACATAGTCTTATTGATTAGCATTTTTGCCGGGTATGGACAAGACCGTTGGCACATAATCCGATTTTTGTTTCTTCTGTATTTCTATTTGTTTCACAAAAAGAGCAGGAGAGACCGCACTGACCGGCACACTCCCCGACTCCGCACCGCAAACGCCATTGAAAATTGCCGGATGGTCGCCCACGGCACTTATTTTAGCAAACATTGCCAAAGGAGTCCCGATAATATCCACTCCCCGCACCAGTTCGTCCGGTCTGCCATCGACATAAACGCGATAGACTACCGTCGGCATCACATTGAAAGCGTTCGGCGTACGTCTTCCGGTCAGCGTAAATCCCCCGACCACTTCCTCAAACAAATAGCCGTATTCCTTTCCTTGTTTTTTGCATTCGTCTATCAACAAGCGCCGCAATTCTTCGCCGGAATGAGGTTTGTCAGTGGTTACAATCAAGTTGGACTGGCGGGACATCGTTTTGATGCCGGCTTGCGCTCGTCCGTGTCCATTGGAATGCAGAAATCCCTCTATGGGGGTGCGGGACATCAGAAAGCGTTTTAAGATCCCCTTTTCCACGACATTAACCTTTTGCGCCTTCACCCCTTCGTCATCGTAACGGTAAAAACCTTTGAGGTCTGTGCCTCCGATAGATTTTCGCAAAGGGTCGAAAGTTACGTTAATATCCGGCGCCAAAACCGCTTTCCCGATTTTATTTTTAAAGGTCTGACCGTCATCCTTTTGTTTCAGCCGTTGTCCTTCGACGCGATGTCCGAATATTTCGTGAAAAAACACGCCCGCCGAGCCGGCGGAAAGTATCGCCGGTCCTTCATAAGGTCCGACTACGGGAGCCTCCCGCAGACGGATAAGCAAATCACGCATTGCCAGAATGTCTTGGCGTATCGAATCGTCCGAGGGAAGACCGGCGGCAGTGCGTGAAAAATACGATTTATACAAAGGGAGCGTCATGCCGTCATCTGCCCGGATAACCGCCTGCACCATCAGTTGATACTGCACTTCATTTTCGGCAATCTCGCTACCTTCGGTAGAAACAAAGGATTTGCGGTCGTAGGAAGCAGACAAAACAGCATCGGCACTCATTATATTGTCCACATTCAAAAAAATACCGGAATAATTCTTAACCCTCTCCCTCCAGACATTTTTATCCAAGCCGGAAAGATAATTTGAGACCGGCGGCTCATAATATTTTTCGGGTTTCTCATGCGAAAAGTCGGGGGATTTATCCTCGTCTTCATTCTTTGACAAACGTTTGATAGTCAAATCGGAATAAGCATCCGATGCATATTCATATTCCTCATTAGTCGCAAGCCACAGTTGTTTTTTTATGGATAAAGGCTTGTCCTCTATGGGAAGAATAAAATTGTAACCGTAAAAGCCATAACGCGTTTGCGCACTATAATCCTCCGTGGGGTGGGTATTATCATAATCGTAGGAGCCAACGCGCACATTGCAAGTCAGAAGCCGGTAAGAAGAGCTGTCTTCATCCGTGATTACTCCGAAAGAAGAGCTGATATAATACGTATGCACATCATTCACCCGGTAGTCCATATAGTAAGGAGGAAACGTTTCCTTGCCCAGATGTGCAAACTCGTAATTCAATTCCGAGGACAAAACACGAAGCAAAGTATCATTTTCCGCCTGCGAAATTCCGTGTACCGGAAACCCTGACAAAAAAATGAGACTAATCCAAGTAAACAATCTAAAATATTGATTCATAAAATATTAATTTTACATTACATTTGAAAGACCGGCTTAGATCATCACGTTTTAGTGTGGGCATAAGCGCCGGCACTTCCGGAAGAAGCGGGCTATCCGTTTTTCGTTTTCCGGAAAAGCCTTTACAGATATTCGTTGATGACTCCTGTTTTCCGGTTAAATTCTTCTATCTTTCGATCCCACTCTTCGACCATATTGTATTTATTTTTCCAATAATTATCATCATACCATTGAGCATTCAGTTCTTCGACGGTCTTTCCTTGTTGTTCCACCCAGGTGAAATACTTGAGATTATGAATCCGTCTTTTATCATAATAGGAGAGTTCCTGCATATAGTCGATACTGAGCTCCATCAAATCCGCTTCCAGCGAAACAGCTGCATCCGTAGTGGAAAATTCACCGTTTGCCAGCCGTTCTTCTTCCAAGCGGGATTGGTACATCTCCATGGAGTCCGTGGCTACCGTAAAGACAAAGTCATTTTCATCCATCTCATAATATTTAGCCAGCTTAATAGAGCCCATAAGATTGGCAATGGAGGAAATGCCGAGCAGCGACAGGCGATCGACAAATTCAGGCGTCAAGCCCAATGTATCGCGCAGATACTCCTTCCCTTTTTCCTCATTGAAAAGACGCATAAGGCGAATGTTCGGATTGTCATCAATGCCGGCAACCATATCCATATTTTTGATATTGTGCACCCAGGGAACGTGTTTGTCGCCAATCCCCTCGATACGGTGTTCTCCGTAGCCGTTTTGCAATAAGGTAGGACACTGCAAGGCTTCTCCGGCGCACACTTTCAGTTGGGGAAAGACTTCACGAAGGTAGTCCGTGCTTCCCAAGGTACCTGCTGAGCCTTGCGTCAAAAAGACTCCGGCGAATTTACCGGCTTCATTTTTGAGGTGTGAGAAGACCTCTTCCATCGCCGGTCCCGTAACGGCATAATGCCACATCGGATTACCGAATTCGGCAAATTGATTGAGATTGACAATTTCGTCCCCGCGCTCTTGGAGCAAAGCTTTGACCTTGTCGTAAATTTCTTTCACATTGCTCTCGGTGCCGGGCGTGGCATATATTTCGGAGCCCACTTTTTTCAACCATTCAAAACGCTCTCTGGACATCCCTTCGGGCAAAACGGCTATCGCCTTGCAACCCAGCAAATAAGAATCGTAAGCTCCTCCCCGGCAATAATTTCCGGTCGAGGGCCACAAGGCTTTCTGTCTGGTCGGATCAAAACGCCCGTCGATGAGTTTTTCGACCAAAGGACCGAAAGTTGCCCCGACTTTGTGCGCTCCCGTAGGAAAATATTTTCCGATGAGCATCACTATGCGGGCTTTCACTCCGGTGAGTTCCGGAGGAAATTCAATATAATTGACCCCGCCGAAACCTCCGCCAAAATGTACCGGCTCATTTTTCCAGCTGATGCGGAACAGGTTAAGGCTATTTAGGTCCCAAAGACCGATATTTTTCAACTTCTCCTTGATCTTTGCCGGAATCAATTCCGGATGACGCATTTGTTTATAAGTCGGAATTATAATATGATTTTCCCGGCATCTTTCTATGGTCTTTTCTAATACTTGTTCTCTATTCATCATAATATCATTTTGCAAAATACAAAAGTCGTAATTTTTTTCATAGCAAGATTTATTTTTTTTCAGAATATGATTTTTTAACAAATATCCGTCTAAATATGAAATTGTTCTTACTTTTGCAAAAAAATAGTGTATGCCGGAAATAGTCGAAGTAAGCAACAAAAAATTGCTTCAAGAGTTTGTTGATTTTCCTTTTCAATTGTACAAAGGAAACCGATTTTGGGTTCCCCCTATCAAAAAAGACGAGATGAAACAATGGGACGCCTCTCAAAATCCTGCTTTCAAATACAGCGAAGTGAAACTCTGGTTGGCATATAAAGACGGAAAAGTTGCCGGCAGGATTGCTGCCATCATAAACCGTAAATACAACGAAAAGGTAAAAGAGGATTACGGACGTTTTTCGCGCATTGAGTTTATCGATGACCCGGAAGTCTCCCGTCTGTTGCTCTCTACGGCGGAGCAATGGCTGCAATCCCGCGGAATGACTAAAATACACGGTCCGCTGGGCTTCACCAACCTGGATACGCAAGGGATGCTCATCGAAGGTTTTGACTATTTGCAATGCATCGCCTCCGTGTATCATCTGCCTTACTACAAAGAACACCTTGCGGCATTAGGCTACGCCAAAGAAAATGACTGGATAGAATTTCAACTGAAATTGACCGATGATGTCGTCAAAAAAGGCGACCGGGGAGCCAAACTTTTAAAACGGCGTTTTGGCTATGAAGTGGTTCGTTTTGCTTCCAAAAAAGAGATGATGCAATATGCCGGCAAGGTTTTTGATATTCTGAACGAGGCTTTCGCCAAATTGCCTTATGTCATTCCGTTGGACGATGAAATGAAAAAACTTTACGAAGAGAAATATTTCCAAATGCTCGATCACCGCTTTGTATTTTTCGTAAAAGACAAAGAGCGTATCGTGGGCTTTGTCATTGGGATTCCTTCGTTGTCCAAAGCCTTGCAGAAGGCTAATGGATCGCTCTATCCTTTTGGTATCGTGCACATTATGAAAGCTTTCAAAAACATTGAGATAATGGATCTGACCCTCACCGGCGTTGATCCGGAATACCAAGCCAAGGGGGTGGCGGTACTGCTGTTTGATGCGATGCATAAGGCTTTGCGCGAAAATAATATTTCCACTATGGAGACTACCGGCATTTTTGAAACCAATCATAACGTGATTAACAATTGGAAAAGCTATCAACATATCCAGCATAAACGGAGACGCTGTTTTGTGAAATCATTATGACACAATAGTGTTGTCCACCTATAATATCCATTGACCGGCGTGCTTTATTCATTGGCGAGCATGTTGCAAAACGCTACTAAAACATCTCATAATTCATTATTCCCAAAGGGGAAAAGCGGGTATTCCCTGCATTCATCTAACGGGAAAAAACAAGGGCACATTTTTTTTGAAAAACTTTAAATATTCATTTTCCCAAATTGATATTAATGTACCTTTGCAGCCGAAAATTAAACTTATGTTAAGTAGAAGATATTTAAGGGTAAAGGCATTTCAAGCGGTTTTCGGCTTTATTGTCTCCGGAGATGACAACTTGGAAGTGGCACAAAAAAATCTCTTGCGAAGTTTGGACAAACTTTATGAACTATTCATATACCAATTGAGTTTACTAAT
>WFZU01000260.1 GCA_015489405.1 Bacteroidales bacterium | reverse complement strand
ATCTTTGATATATGCAAGTTTGTCTTCAAGTCCCTGCAAAAGCCCATTGGGAAAGTCCCGTAGAGATTGATTTACCGGTTTCCAAGAGTATTGTCAACCGCCTCATGATACTCCAAGCCTTGTCCGGGGAGTATCCGGATGCTTTCGGAGCTACCGCCCACGATAGCGTTTTGATGAAAAAACTCTTGCAAACCTACCGTCAAAAGAATACGGTGGACGTAGAGGATGCCGGAACTGTAGCCCGTTTTCTGACGGCGTTTTTGGCAAGCCGGGAGGGAAATTGGATAATCCAAGGAACACCACGGATGCACCGGCGACCCATTGCAGGTTTGATAGATGCCCTGCAACAAATGGGGGCTCACATCGAATATCGCGGACGAGACGGGTATCTGCCCATAGCGATAGAAGGCAAGGAACTTAAAGGCGGAGATATTTGGATTGATGCCTCGGTAAGCAGCCAATATATAAGCGCTATTTTGCTGATTGCCCCTTTTCTGAAACAAGCCTTGCATTTACATTTGACCAATATGCCCGTTTCATTTCCCTATGTGGAAATGACGATTCGCATCTTGCAATCTTTGGGTATTGAAGTAGAATACAATTCGCGCGAAATCCGGGTCCACCCCGCCCCCTTGTCCGGAGACATCAAACAAATGATTGAAAACGACTGGTCGGCAGCGGCATTCTGGTACGCTTTTGTCGCGATGTCAGATAATCCAAACCTTAACATCAAGTTTCGCCGGCTGTATGACGACAGCTTGCAAGGGGATCGCCTCGTTGCCGGATATTTCTCCCGTTTGGGAGTAAAAACCATATTCAATGGCGGATGCGTGGAAATACGTAAAAAAGAAATCCGGGAAAAAGAGTTTGAATTTGATTTCCTTCACACACCGGATTTGGCACAAGCCGTGATTGTTACCATAGCCGCCAAAGGCTGGCGAGGAAGATTTACCGGACTGCAAAGCCTCCGGCTAAAAGAAACCGACCGCATCCGGGCATTACAAAAGGAATTGCAAAAATTCAGGGTCGCCGTTACTCCCGGACAAGGAGGCGAATTGTCGGTCGATGGCACATATTTTCAGGCAAGCCCGGGCAAAACCATAGCCGTCTATGAAGACCACCGCATGGCAATGGCTTTTGCACCATTGACCTTGAAAACCGGAAGTTTGATCATTGAAGATCCAAAAGTCGTTCGTAAATCATACCCTGAATTTTGGAAAGAGGCAGCGAAATTATTATCCGTAAACATTCATTCATAGCATATTTGTATGCTCCAAAAAAAATATTTTCATTAAGGAAAAAATTTATACATTTGCACGTTAATAAAAAAATTCGTTATGGGGAATATATCTTTTGGTAATAGTTATCTGATTTTGTCCAAGTTTAAACTTTTTCCGAAATACACTAAAGTCGAGAAAAAAGCAAACGAATTAGCGGCAAAATATCAATCGGTACTTGATTTTGAAAATAGTGATGCCTACAAAAAATATCTTGAAGACAAAAAATATTTTGCTTCCAAAGAATATCAAGAAGACTTGAAAAGATTGCGTAAGGAAGACGCAAAAGAAGCCTTGGAAGCACTCGAAAAGAGAAAGAAGGATTTTGAAGATTTTGGCAACTCAAAAGCATTCAAAGAGTACATTGCTAAAAAGAATGACCCGGCTTTTGCAGAATTGAGTAAATACAAAGTAGTTTTTGAGGACGATTTTCAAGGCAACAAATTGGATACGGACAAGTGGACTACCCATTATCACAGTGGTATTGATACTATGGATGGAGCCTATGCACTTGCCTCGGATTTTGCCTTCCCTACTGACGGGAACAATATCGATGTCAGTGGCGGCAGAGCAAAAATCACCTTAAAATCTGAAAAAACCGTAGGAAAAACTTGGAAACTGCCCTATGGATTTGTGGACCAAGAATACAATTACACTACCGGACTCATGAATACGGCTAAGAGTTTCCGGGGGAAATACGGCAAGATTGAAGCAAAAGTGAAGATTACACATAGCGCCAATGCCTCTTTCCTATGCTATCTCGGAACAGAAAAGATGCTGCCGCATATTGACATCTTCCGTATTGAAGATAATAAAAAAGACTATTCATCGGGAAGTCTGTGGGGAAAGAGCTACGATGCGCACCAAAAAGCGCAAGGGCATTTCTCCGGCATTGACTTTGCTCAGGATTATTTTATATTTACTTTTCTTTGGGGTCCTAACAAGATGGTTTGGAAAATCAATGGTGAGGTTGTCAATGAACAAACCGCCGGAATCCCCGAAGAGGAAATGTTTCTGACTTTCAACCTCAGAGGAACCGGCGAAAAGATTGACACTCCGGCTGCTATGGAGATTGCTTGGGTCAAGTGGTATCAAGCGGCAGAGTAGGGACTTATTCCTACCCGGCGTATCAAAAACAGGTGAGCTACATACACCTGCCTGTTCATTGATTTCCGGATTGCCGGACGTTTTGTTTCCCATACCACGTAATGCCAGCTTCATGAATGTTGATACGTCCCCTTTTTTCCACGAAAAAAGGTGCGTATCTTTGTACGGGATTTTTTTAACTTTGCTAAAAATTAGACATTATGAAAAAGATATTGCTGTCTGCCATATTGTTGATTATTGTTTATTCGGGTCTGAAAGCTCAATACGGAGGCTATGAATCAACCGGGGTTATGGGTTTTGGGCTTGCGTATGTCGCACCCGGCAATGATTTTGCCCAACAGGCATTTTACAAACCCAATGCCGGCTATGCACTTCCGGGCTACGCCCTGACAGGTACATTCAGCTATAAGCTGTGGCATAAGCGATACGGAATAGCCGGGCTGGCTGATGTTGCCGCCGGCATGACAGATGTGGAGGGAGTCAAAAAGAGTTTGCCTTCTTCGATGCACGTCAACGAAGTATTTTCCGATGCCTCCTCTTGGAAAAACGGCAACCTCCTGGCAGGACCGTATGTATTTTTTCAGATTCTTCGCCGTCTGGCGGTAGATGCAAAACTGATGGGGGGAGTCAACTTTGTCTCCCTTCCCGACTATTATTTTTTGAGCGAAAACAATCACCGCAATGTTTTGCGGGAATCTTTTACTTCGGTAGGATTTGGCTATGACTTCGCCGTAGGAATTAAATATTCCTTAACGCCATCAACTTTTTTGATGCTGGATGTCAATTTTATGAGCAGTAAGAATACGAAAGACAAAATTCAAATGATGAACACCTATCAGCAGATGACATCAGTGGATTATAGCGCCAATGTAGGGCTGAATATGATTAATCTCGGTTTTGGGTGGGCATTGGACTAATCCAAATAAAAAAAACCCGGAGGATCTCCGGGCTTCTTTTCATTCTTTTGTACCCCTGCCGTCGTTCTGACAAGGCAAGGAATCAACTTAACAAAAGGAAACTGCTTAATAGATCTCACTTTGGAGAGAACTGCCGGGTTTAAACTTAACAACCTTTTTAGCCGGAATTTGAATTTCTTCACCGGTTTGGGGGTTTCTTCCCTTTCTGGCACCACGTTCACTTACAGAGAATGTACCAAATCCTACGAGGGCAAGGCGATCTCCCTTTTTCAATGTTTCCCCGGTAGCTTCCATAAAAGCTTCCAATGCTGCTTTTGCATCTGTTTTTGAGATGTTAGCCTTTGCAGCCATTGCATCAATCAACTCTGATTTGTTCATATCTTCACATTTTTTAAATTAAACTTTTGCAAAAATATATAAAATTCTTTATAAACAAAGGCTTTGCAGGGAATAGTGCCCATTTTGTTAATAAATACAAGCAGATGTTAATAACTTTTGGTAGAAAAACAGCATTTTTTCCTCTTTACCCCCTCTTTTTTTTGCTAAATAAGTTGCAAACAAAAGGCGTCCGGTGCCGGTTCCGGATTACAAAATCAATGGTTTTGACATGAGCCTGTACGACGGACAGGGCGTATGGCTTTACATCTATTATTACCTTTCCGGCTTTTTGTTATCTTTTTTTGATTAAAGAACTAAGAGCACCGATGTAACGATTTTAGATTCTTTTTGTGAAAATTTACTTCTAAAATCGCGGTTCACTAACCGGTTGTTCGTTATTCATTTTTTATCCGGTTATAGTTTGTTCATTCGCTGAAAGAAAACATATTTCATTGCAAGGAAAAAATCGTACCTTCGCAGGAGAATATTCACCCTGTTTTACAGGCAAGATTGAAATGTTTTTTTAATGCATAAAAATTATTCTTATGAAACATTGCAAAAAATCCATCGTCCTTCCGGAGCCACTATCAACATTTCTCTCCGGCATCATACTTTTGACAATAGTGTCCATCCTGTTTTCGTGTCATCCGGAGCAGCAGCCGGAAGAGCCCGGGAAGATTCATTTCATTTTTCAACAGCGCGAAGGGGACAATCCCCTGATATATGATTCTATGATGTACGAAAATGCCGCCGGAAACGCCTACTTGGTAAACGAAATTCAATATTTTGTTTCGGACGTAAAGATATACCGGCAGGGAACGGCATTTTCCATTTCAGATCCGGTATCCTATCATTATGTAGATACGGACATCCAATCGTCATGGGACTGGATACCCGGGGATACTTTCCAAGCGGGAATATATGACTCTATCGGTTTTACTTTCGGCTTTGCCGATAAGGACAACATCTCTTTCAGATTTAGCAATCCTCCCGAGAGCAATATGTTTTGGCCCGAACCTTTGGGCGGAGGCTATCATTATATGAAACTGAACGGGAAGTGGTTGAGTGGAGACGGCACGGTAAAACCTTTTAATTTTCATCTCGGAAGGGGACAAATCTACGGAGAAGACACGACTTTTGTTGATAACTCTTTTCGCGTAAACCTTCCCGCCTCTTCTTTTCGTTTAGCCCCGGGCGATACGATAAATATTGCGGTGATAATGAATATAGAACAATGGTTTAAAGATCCCCACATCATTAATTTTGACAGTATTGGCGGACAGATTATGCAAAATCAAGAGGCAATGAATATGGCAAAAGAAAACGGACACAATGTATTTTCCGTATCATTCTACCAATTAGAAAGTGCCCGCCCATAAAAGCTTTTGCCGGATAAAGTTAACAAAAACATCGTTCATTTACCCGATATGCTTACTTTTGCACAGCAATAATAAAAAGGGAAAACGGTATGCAGCTATTGATCATCGGAAGCGGAGGCAGAGAACATGCACTGGCTTGGAAATTCTCACAAAATGAGAAAGTAACAAAGATATTTACAGCTCCCGGCAATGCCGGAACGGCAATGCTCGACAAAGGCGAGAATATTGCTTTGACCAAGGTCGATGAACTTTTGTCATTTGCGCAGCAGCAAAAAATCGATTTG
>WFZU01000259.1 GCA_015489405.1 Bacteroidales bacterium | reverse complement strand
TATATTTTCCAACAAATTTCGCTCTGTCAAATGAATTTGATTGTCAATCTTTTTGATAGTGATATTTTCCGCTCCAAGAACTGCTAATTTATCTTCTTTCTCACTATACAATTCCAATAGTTTGGAAGTTAATGTTTCGATTAATCTATCCTGAATACCAATTGTGGAAGGAACGATTAAAACGTCTTTAAGGTTTTGATTTGTTTCAATATATTTCCTCAATTCTTCATAATAACGTAATTGAATTTTTTCTGTCAATCTTTCCTCTTCAAGAGCATTTATTTGCTCGTAAACCTGTTGGGATTGGAAGGTGAGATCTACAATCTTGTTTCTCGTCCTAAATGCTTCCAGTTTACGCTCCACGTAGTCTAGTGAATCCGATATTCCGGCAAGTTCTCCTTGAATAAATTGAATTGTATTGGTCGCTACTTTATTTTTTTGTTCCAAATTTTTATCCAAATAAACCTTGGTGAGCATATTCAGGAAAGCAACCGCTTTCTCCTTATTACTTGTCTTGAGCGTAATCTGAACAATAGATGCTTGTTCGTCAATAGGCTTCACCTCATAACTTCTAAAGCTTTTGGTCAAACTCTCATATTTGTTAAACGAAAAAAAGTAATTTCGTATATCCTTTTCTTTGTCAAAAGAGGATGTTAATACTACTTTAAACTTATATCCTTTCCCTTCAATCGTCTCCCCAAAGGAAAAAGTTTGGTCTATCTCAATGTCCATCTTCTCTACTTCTTGCAGTTGAGAATTTTCAAACTGTGAATAATTATATAATTGGACATCCTTCCCTTGGGCTTTTAAACTGAATTTATCCGGAGATAATATTTCAAGCTGAAATTTTATGTTAACCGGTTGAAAATGAGTAGAATCATAAACAACCTCAAAAGGATTGTCATGATAAAGTTCTTTGTTGATAAAATTATCCTCAACTATGTAAGTTACATTAAAGTCAAGATTCCTAACGGCACTCTCCACCAAAGAATACGATTTTAATTTCCCAATTTCATTTTGAACATTTTGTCCACTTCCCCTAAATCCAATGCCTATCAAGTCTTGTGAATCCAAAGCTCCTCCACGGGTATCATTTATCAATACCGTAGTTTTAATCTCATATACCGGCTTGGTATATTTGTTAAACAAAAAGGCTATGATTAAAGCAATAAAAACCGTAAGGACATAAAAATACCAGTATCGTAACAGTTTAAACGCAAAGGCTTTAAAATCAAATGATTCCTCATTTTCAAAATTACTTAAATCCGTAATATTATTTTTTATATCTTGGCTCACAGCAGTTATTTTTTATTATTTAACAAAAAAGTAGCAATCAATACCATTGTGGATATAGTACTCAATATCAAAGCATAAGGTGCGCTTGCGAATACATAATTAATATTCTTGACCGGCTGAACATACACTATATCGCCCGGCATCAGGTAATAATACTCCGACTGTAAAAATGAATCTTTCAATAGATTCACGTGATGATATTCTACTCCGGAAGGGGTCTTTCGTATAATGATCACATCATCCCGCTTAGCTCCAATTGTCATATCTCCTGCCATAGCAATAGCTTCAAAGACATTAACCCTATCTTGGTATACCTTGTACATCGCAGGACGTTTGACTGCTCCTAATACTGATAAATTGTAATTAACTAATTTGACAGTGACTGATGCAAATTTTACCTTCTTATCAACAGCTTTTTGGATTTTTTCCCTCGCCTCACGCACTGTCAGATCTTTGACAAGAATCTTGCCGATAAAAGGGATTGTTACAAAACCACTATCACTAACGGGATAACTAGTCAAAAACATTCCTGCTTCCTGAATTGCTTGCTGCTCATTGTTATAGATTTCATTAATTTCCTGGTCAATACTCATAATTTTAACGTACAAATTGTTCCCGGCAGTCAAGCGATATTCAAACGGAGGTTGAGGGTAAAAGACCTTTGAAGTAGAATCACCCTCAGGCGGCTGAAGATATATTTGCTTTTTTACCGGGACGCAGGAAGAAAATATCCACATAGCGAAGAAAAATATCCCAGCCCATTTGATAAATCCAAATTTGTTTCTTTTCATTATAAATCATTATTTTTGCCGGATTCCCAGATTCATAGACTTTAATCCGGCTTTTTTTCAAGCTGCAAATGTATATTTTTTTCCTTAACAAAATATTTTTTTAATAATGATTTTTTTCGCCTCCGGTTTCCTCTATTTTTTATTTGCTATACACAAAATTTATCTAATTTTGCGAAAAAAAACACCCGCTAAACCGAATAGGGCTTCTTCGAATATTCCGGTTATATGTAAATCACTTATTTTCGGAGAAGTTATTGTATTAACAAAGAGGTTGGAAAACGAAACAAATAATCAAAAATAATATTGCCCTCCGGGGAAATTTATCGTTCTAAAGTAAAGAATATTTTATGGCAAAAATAAGTTACAAAGACGCAGGTGTGAACAAAGAGGAAGGCTATCGTTCCGTTTCTTTAATAAAAGATATGGTCGCGCAAACGCACGACAAGAACGTGCTGACCGGTTTGGGCAGTTTCGGAGCGATGTATGCTTTGGGCAATTACCGCAATCCGGTTTTGGTTTCCGGCACGGACGGTGTGGGGACAAAATTAGAGATTGCCTTTAAAGTGAAAAAATATGATACCGTAGGAATAGATGCGGTTGCTATGTGTGTCAATGATGTACTCTGCCACGGCGCTCAACCTTTATTTTTTCTGGATTATATCGCCTGCGGCAAATTGGAGGCGGAAGTAATGGCGGATTTGGTAAAAGGAGTAACCGGAGGCTGTCTGCAAGCAGGTGCAGCGCTGATTGGCGGTGAAACCGCCGAAATGCCGGGCTTCTACAAGGAGGGAGATTATGATATAGCGGGATTTACCGTAGGAGTAGTCGAAAAAGAGATGCTCATCACAGGCAACGATATTCAGCAAGGAGATATCATTTTAGCGATGCCTTCCAGTGGTATTCACAGCAATGGATTTTCTTTGGTGCGGAAATTGATTCCGGATTATTTTGTTGATTTTGAGGGAAAACCTATTTGGGAGACCTTGCTGACGCCTACCAAGATTTATGTCAAACCGGTACTCGATATCGTAAAAAGATTTGATGTGCACGGCTTGGCTCATATTACCGGCGGCGGCTTGATAGAAAATATCCCCAGAATTATTCCCAAAGGATTAACGGCACATATTGAAAAAGCGAAAATTAAAATCCCTGCTATATTTTCTTATCTGCAAAAGCAGGGCGTAGAAGAAAATGAAATGTGGAATACTTTTAATATGGGCGTGGGCTTTGTGTTGGTTGTTAAACCGGAGGAAAAAGACGGGATAGTGAAAGTGCTCAATAACCTGGGAGAAGAAGTTTATGAGATCGGGAGCATAGAAAGTGGCGAAAACCGGATTGAATTGAAATAAAAAGCAGGAATGTGAGTCTTGAAAAGCCTAATACAATGAAGAAAAAAATAGTCGTCTTGATTTCCGGAGGCGGTACCAATTTGCAGTCTTTGATTGACCGGCTCCATATTCCGGAGAATAATGTGGAAATATGCGCTGTCATTGCCGACCGCCCGGCATACGGACTTCAAAGAGCAAGCGAACAAAATATCCCGAATTTCATCATTGACCGGAAACAGAATAAAGACCGTTGGACCCAAGAGTTTTTGGGAAAAATGGATGTCTTTCAACCGGATTTAATTGTTTTGGCAGGCTTTTTATCCATTTTGCATCCCGCTATCATTCAACGATATAAAAAGAAAATCATCAATATTCATCCAGCTCTTTTGCCTAAATACGGTGGCAAAGGAATGTACGGGCTCAATGTTCACAGCGCGGTCATCAAGGCAGGGGAGAAGGAGAGCGGTTGCACGGTTCACTTTGTAGATGCGGGCGTGGATACGGGGGAAATAATTTTGCAAAGGAAGGTTGAGGTATTGCCGGACGACAGTCCGGAAAAACTGCAACAAAGAATCTTAAACGAAGAGCATAAAATATTGGTAGAAGCGGTAAAAAAGATATTACAGCTATAATTTTTCATCAAATCACATACACAAAAAATCACATTATGATAAAAACAGCATTAATCTCAGTATTCGATAAGACGGGCATAGAAGAATTTGCCCGGTTTTTGCATCAGAAAGGGGTAAGTATTATCTCCACCGGCGGCACGGCGCGCTTTTTGAAAGAAAGAGGAATTCCTATCAAAGATGTTTCCGAACTTACGCAAGCTCCGGAAATGTTGGACGGGAGAGTCAAAACCCTGCACCCCAAAGTGCATGGGGGCATCTTGGCGATTCGAAACAATGAAGAGCATCAAGCGACTGTCCGTGAGCGCGACATTCAATTGATCGATATGGTCGTGGTCAATTTGTATCCTTTTTTTGATGCTATGCAAAAGGAAATCAGTGAAGAAGAAAAAGTTGAATTTATAGACATCGGTGGACCTACCATGTTGCGCTCTGCGGCGAAAAACTTTCAAGATGTTGTCGTAATTCCGGAAGCCGGGGATTATCCCCTGATAATGAAAGAGTGGGGAGAAAATGGGGAAATCTCCTTGGAAACGAAAAAATATCTCGCTGCGAAAGTTTTCAATCTGACTTCTGCCTATGATGCAGCGATTGCCAACTTTCTTTCCGCTACACCTTACCAAGAATATTTATCCTTATCGTACCGCAAAATGATGGATTTGCGGTATGGAGAGAATCCTCATCAAAAAGCTGCATATTATGTTTCCACGACACAACACGGTGCGATGAAGGAGATAGAAATTCTGAATGGTAAAGCATTGTCGTTCAACAATATCCGTGATATGGATGTAGCGTGGAAAGTGGTGAATGAATTTGACGAAATTGCCTGTTGCGGGTTGAAACATTCAACTCCTTGCGGGGTGGCTCTCGGGGCTACAGCCCACGAGGCATATACCAAAGCTTATGAATGTGATCCGGTCTCTATTTTTGGAGGCATTGTCGCTATTAACCGCCCGGTGGATGAAGCAACTGCCCACGAGATGAAAAAAATCTTTTTGGAAATTATCATTGCTCCCGGCTTTACGGAAGAGGCTCTGGAAATTTTGCGGAAAAAGAAAAATTTACGCTTGATAAAAGCACGATATACTCCGCAGGATAAACTAAACTTGGTGCAAGTGGATGGCGGCATACTGTTGCAAGATGCCGATGACCGGATGTTTGGCGAGGAGCTGAAAACCGTTACCCGAAAGACTCCTACGGAGCAACAGATGAAAGATATGATATTCGGAATGAAGGTCGTGAAACATGTCAAATCCAATGCTATCGTAGTAGTCAAAGATGCTATGGCGCTCGGCATCGGAACGGGAGAAACCAATCGTATCTGGGCAGCACAACAAGCGCTCGAAAGAGCCGGCAATGGCAGTGTCCTGGCAAGCGATGCCTTTTTCCCTTTCAGGGATGTAGTGGATGCGGCTGCCGGAGCCGGGATAGAAGCTATTATTCAGCCCGGAGGGTCTATCCGTGACCAAGAGTCTATCGAGGCTTGCGACCAACATGGAATCGCCATGGTATTTACCGGAATGCGGCACTTTAAGCATTAGTTTTGCTCCGCAGAGATTCCCTGATATTCCCGGCAAATCTTATACCGTGTCTTTTTCCTGTTTTGAATTTTCTTTTGCCCGGAAATAAAAATAAGATAGGCTCAAAAGCATCAATAGCAGACTTCCGGCGATGATGAGCGTATTGTGGCTGGTACCTAATTCATCAGTATCGGTACGGATAATGTTATGCTGATAAAGATACGCTCCGAAGACCGTGATGGAATTAAATAAGGTATGCATTCCAATAGGAATCCATAGATTATTTGTCCAGAAATAGATGTATCCGAAAATAGCTCCGAGTATCATACGGGGCAAAAAACCGAAAAATTGCAAATGAAAAGCACTGAAAATGATAGCGGCAAGCCAAATGGCGAGATGCGGGTTGCGAAACTTTCTGAAAATCATATTTTGGAGTGTGCCCCTGAATAACAATTCTTCCCCCAGTCCGGCAAGAAAACCGATCATAAGGAAATTAACCAGTAAAGCCGTAAGTGTATCTGCGCGTAGAAATATTTCCGTCATTTGTTTGGCTTCCGCCTCCTTATTCCGCATCCATTCTTCCACCCCGCTCAAAAAATCCGGTAATACCAGTGCTTGGTTCCATTCGACCAAAAGTCCGATAAACGGAAGGGATAAAGAAATAGCGACCAAAGCAATCATTAGATTTTTCAGTGGAGGAAGTTGTTTGATCCCCAGAAATTCATTATAATCTTTTTGGTATAAATATGCATAAGCGAAAGCGGGAAATACAAAAATACCCAATTGACTGATAATCTGAAAAAATTTCATCATCCATACGGTCTTGGGATTGGAAAAATCGGGGACCGCAAGCAGGCTTAAGGTTTTCATTCCACCAAATAACAATCCCAATATACTTCCCAGCGATATCGCCAAAAGTCCTCCGAGGATAATCAAAAATGCAAGAATGAGTACTTGCGCCCCAAAAGACCGTTCATTTAACCTGAAAATAATTCTGTTTGCCATAATTGTGAATGATATTATAAAAATACGTGCGTTGCCTTTTCCCGTTGCCGGCTATTATAAATTTGCTTCTTTATCGACTTGCCGGCGATGGCAAAGTTAGTGATAATTTATTCCCGTCAAACAATTGCGTAATATCTTCATTGTCTTTGAGATGGTATGCTTGTATTCCCAGTGTTTTCGCCCCTTCAATATGCTGTATGCTGTCGTCGATAAAAAGGGTCTCCTCCGGTAGAAGGCGATGCTTGTCCAAAACAAATTGAAAGATTTCCGGCTCCGGCTTTCGCATTCCTGTTTCGTAAGACCAATAGACGTAATCAAACAAAGAGCTAAATTCAAAATCGTAGGATTGGGCAAATAAATGTAAGGCTTTCTCTATATGCAATTCATTTGTATTGCTGAGAAGAATTAAGCGGTAATAGGGTTTTATTTTTTGCAATAGCCGGATGCGTCCGGGGGAATATCCAATGATAAGAGCATCCCAAGCGGAGATTATTTGTTCATCTGTCAATCTATTTCCGGAAACCAGTCTCATTTTTGTTAAAAAATCACGCTTTGACACTTCTCCTCGCTCCAAATGTTGGAAAAATTCGTCTTGTGTGGCTTTGGAAAACCTCTTTTCAAAGTCTTTTACACCATATTCTTTAAACTTTCGTATCGTCCTAACATAGTCAATATCAATGACTACGCCCCCAAAATCGAAGATAATTGTACGTATCATAAAAAAAAATATAATAATACTTTGAAATATTTTGCAAATATGTACCTTTGCATGGAATTAGAGTAAAGTTAATTGTTTTTTTTGTTAATATGTTTTGAACATTGTGAGTGAATGTTTTTGATGTATGATGATTCGGGGGCCCATAGCTCAGTTGGTTAGAGCAACTGACTCATAATC
>WFZU01000258.1 GCA_015489405.1 Bacteroidales bacterium | reverse complement strand
AAAATGGGATAATTTTGCGGAGCATAAAAAAACAAATATGGGTCGCAAGAAAAAATTGCCGGAAATAGAGAATATAGAAATTGTTGATGTCGGAGCCGAAGGAAAAGCAATCGGGAAATACAATGAGAAAGTTGTATTTGTTCCTTTTGCCATCACCGGAGACAGAGTCAACATCCAATTGACCAAAAAACGAAAAAACTACTACGAAGGTTTCGTTACGCAAACACTCGAATATTCCCCTCAACGAACCGAAGCCAGATGCGAACATTTCGGGATTTGCGGCGGCTGCAAATGGCAGCACATGGATTACCGCTACCAACTTTACTATAAAGAGAAGCAGGTGAAGGATAATTTGCAACGGATTGCAAAAGTGAAGCTACCGCCGGTTCAACCCATCCTCCCCTCCCCCGCCATCTACCATTACCGGAATAAATTGGAATTTACATTTTCCAACAAGCGTTGGATTACCGGATATTCCAAAGAACTTGACTTCTCCAAGTTGAATATGAATGGCTTAGGATTTCATCTCCCCAAAAAGTTCGACCGGATTCTGGACATCCGTCATTGCTATTTGCAAGAAACATTATCGGACAAGATTCGCTTGGCGGTAAAAGATTATGCCATATCAAACGGGCTTACTTTCTACGATGTACGCAATTGGGAAGGCTTGTTGCGCAACCTCATCATCCGCAATACGATTGACGGGGAGTGGATGATTATCCTTTCATTTCTCTATGAAGATAAGGCAATATACGGCTTATTGGAATTTTTAAAGGAGAAATTTCCGGAGGTTACTTCGCTGATGTACGTCATCAATCCCAAAAAAAATGATACGATTTTGGACCTGGAAGTAAAACTATATGCAGGCAAAGCTTTCATATCCGAAAAAATGGAAGATATTACTTTCAAAATCGGGCCCAAATCATTTTATCAAACCAACTCCGAACAAGCGCTTCGTATGTACCGCATTGTAAGGGATTTTGCAGGATTGAGCGGAGCGGAGACTGTCTATGATTTATATACCGGTACCGGTACAATTGCCCTTTTTGTTGCCCGGAAAGCAAAAAAAGTAATCGGCATAGAGTATGTGGAGGCAGCTATCGAAGACGCCCGTGAGAATGCAATATTAAACGATATTAATAACACCACATTTTTTGCCGGAGATATGGTTAACGTCTTAGACGGGGAATTTATCAGGATGCACGGGAAACCGGATGTTATCATTACAGACCCTCCCCGTGCGGGCATGCACCCGAAAGTGGTAGAACAAATCATCAAAGCCGCTCCGGAAAAAATCGTATATGTAAGTTGCAATCCGGCAACTCAAGCACGGGACCTCAGTCTGTTAGATACTTTTTACGAAGTAAAAAAAGTGCAACCCGTCGACATGTTCCCACACACGCATCATGTAGAAAACGTAGTCTTACTAAAACGAAGGGAAGCATAAAACTCCCGGGGCACACGGCTATCCGTGCAACAAAATATCCACATATTGCGCCCGGCGGTACACCAAGGGGTCTTGAATATTTTTGCGGGAAAGTTTTCCTCTAAAATCCTCCAAAGACCGGTAGCCCTTCTCATTCATCCAATCTTTTATGCCCTGCAAAATCTCCTCTATCCGCCCGCAACCGTGTTTGTAGATAGCACTCACCACTTGGATTGTTGTAGCTCCCACGAGCAACATAGCAATCGCACTCTCCGCCGTATAGATTCCCCGACTACTGCAAATATCGGCATTGATATTACCATAAGCCAATCCGGTATAGCGAAGCGGAAGACTATGTTCGTCCGGACTACTCAATGTATCCGGCAATCGCATCTCCAAGGTATCAACATTCACCTCCGGTTGAAACAGCTTATTAAACAGTACAAAGGCATTTGCTCCCAATTTATCCATTTCTTTGATGACGTAAAGAGGGTTGGTAAAAAAGGGACTCAGCTTAATAGCCACCGGAATAGAAGTAGCACGAATGACCGCATCTACGATGTCCAGTTTTTCTTGAATGATAGCCCTGCCGGTCAGTTCAAAATCATTGGGAACATAATAGAGGTTTATTTCCAAACCGTCAACACCGGTTTGTTCGATTCTTTTGGCATACTCAATCCAAGACTCAAAATGAACGGCATTCAGGCTTCCGAAAACAGGAATGGAAAGCGCTTCTTTGGTCCTGCGCAACTCGTTTAAAAAATTATCGGTATCCGGATAAGCCGCTCCCTCCTTCAATTCCAATAAACCGTCTCGTCCATCTTCAAAAAGGTGGCGGTTTTCCAATTGTACCTGCTCCTCAAAAAGGGATCGATACACAATGGCAGCGGCTCCGCTATCCTCCATTTTTTTTGCTTTTTCAAGATTGGATGTCAAATTATTAGCGCCGATAATAAGAGGATTTTTCAATTCAATCCCCATGTATGTTGTTTTCAAGTCAACCATGATAGATATTTATTTTTTCTGCAAAGGTAATCTTTTTTTTCTCAAAGGCACAAAAAAAATTATCCTTCCGGACAATAAAAAAAAATTGAAATGAAGGGAGAAAATCCGTATTAAAAAAAACGAATCAAGACCGCTTCTTCCGGAAAAAATCTTTCATCAATTGAGTTGCCTGCGATTGAAGGACTCCCCGCACTACCTCTGTTTTAGGATGCAACGGATGCGGTTGAAAACGGGAATACCCTTTTTTTTCATCTTCCGTAGCAAAGACAATACGCCCGATCCGGGACCAATACAAAGCGCCGGCACACATCATGCAGGGTTCTACGGTAACGTAAAGCGTACAATCCTCCAAAAATTTTGCTCCCAGGTAAGCGGAAGCAGCCGTGAGGGCAAGCATTTCGGCATGTGCCGTAACATCGGTTAGCGTCTCTGTCATATTGTGCGCTTTGGCAACCATCGTTTTTCCGCAAACGATGACCGCCCCGACAGGCACTTCGTCTTTTTCAAAAGCTTTGCGCGCCTCTTTGAGCGCTTCATTCATAAAGTAAGCATCTGAGAACAATTCTATTTCCATAGCAAGCCCATAAGATTAAAATTCATCATCACCGTATTCTGCTTCACTACCTTCGCCGGATTGATTCTGTTCGTCGCAATCCAAATTAATTTTCAAAGGGATCGTAGGTTTGGGAAAATCCTCCGGTTCGAAACCCAAATCCTTATCCGCATACACTTTTTTCATAAAAAGCGCCCAAATGGGCAAAGCCATGTTCGCCCCTTGTCCCAGCCGGATATTGCGGAAATGCGCTGCCCGGTCCTCGCAGCCCACCCACACACCGGTAGTCAATTGCGGAACGATACCCATAAAATATCCGTCGGAATGATTGTTCGTAGTTCCGGTCTTACCGGCAATAGGATTTTTAAACCCGTATTTGAGCCGCAAGCGGACTCCCGTACCGTATTTCACCACACCTTGCATAAGATTTAACATCAAATAGGCAGTCCGTTCGTCCAAAGCCTCTTTCTGTTCGGGGACGAAATCGGCAATCACATTTCCGAATTTATCCACAATACTGGTGATATAAACCGGCTTAACCGAAATTCCTTTTCCGGGGAAAGTGTTCATCGCACGCACAATCTCTTCCAAGCGAAGATCTACCGATCCCAGCGCAATGGAATGTACCTCGGGAATTTCACTTTCTATCCCCATTTTGTGAGCCAGCTTTACTACCGGTTGCGGAGAAAAGCGGTCTATCAGTTGTGCAGAAATCCAATTATTGGAAGTTGCCAGAGCTTTTTTCAGTGTAATATTTTTTCCGATATCCTCTTTCTTGGTAGCATTTTTCGGTTCCCACGTCTTCCCGTCCGGCAATTCGATGACCGGTTGGACATTCGGGAGCTCGTCGCAAGGAGTCATTCCGTTCTGCATTGCCAAGGTATAGAGGATAGGTTTAAAAGTGGAGCCGACTTGCCGTTTTCCTTGCGTTACGTGGTCGTATTTGAAATATTTGTAATTGATACCTCCGACATAAGCCCTTACAAAACCCGTTCCCGGTTCCATAGCAATCAATCCGCTGTGCAAAAAATATTTATAGTAGTGGATAGAATCCATCGGGGTCAAGACGGTATCTATTTCCCCTTTCCAGGAGAATAGCCGCATCGGTACCGGTCTGTTGAAAGAAGCGACAATAGAGTCATAAGGCATACCGGCTTTTTTGGCATTGCGATAGCGGTCTGAATTTTTCATCGCGCGGGTCATAATACGGGCAATTTCTTTTTTGGCATTCTTCTCAAAATAAAAAGGAGCATTTTTCCGTCCTTTCCAGTTTTTGTAGAAAGCCGGCTGTAATTCTCCCCCGAGATGTTCCGCCACCGCCTCTTCCGCATATTTTTGCATACGCGAATCAATAGTCGTATAAACCTTCAAACCATCGCGGTAAATATCATAGGAAGAACCATCCGGTTTTTTGTGTTCTTTCGCCCACTTTTTCAGGTAAGACCTTACGTATTCCCGGAAGTAAGGAGCCAATCCCTCGATATGACTTTCACGATGAAAATGAGACAGATCCAAAGGCAGTTGCTTTAACGAATCGAACTCTTTTTGCGTTAAAACCTTATTGCGTAGCATCTGCCCCAGCACAACATTGCGCCGTGTCAGACCTCTTTTGGGGTGCAATTTGGGATTGTAATATGAAGGATTTTTAATCATTCCAACCAAGGTAGCCGCTTCCACAATATTCAATGTATCCGGACTTTTGTCAAAATATATTTCAGCTGCCGAATTAATACCAATAGCATTGTAAAGGAAATCAAATTTATTGAGATACATGGTGATAATTTCATCTTTGGAATAGCGTTTTTCCAGTTTTATGGCTATCACCCACTCATTTAATTTTTGAATGACACGGCTAAAGACCGAATGCGATTGTTCGGAATAGAGTAATTTTGCCAGCTGTTGGGATATGGTACTACCTCCACCTTTAAAATGTCCGGTCAAAACCCCGCCTACCGCTCTTCCTACCGAGCGAAAATCAATGCCCGAGTGCTCTCTAAAACGTTCGTCCTCCGTGGAAATCAATGCCTCTATTACGTGTGGACTTATTTGTTCATAAGAAACCCGGGTGCGGTTCTCTTCGTAAAATTTTCCCAAGACAACCCCGTCCCGGGATATTACCTCCGTAGCCAGCTTGGTTTCCGGATTTTCCAATTCATCGAAGCTGGGCATATATCCCAAATAGCCTTCGGAAACGGCATAGAACAAAAGGGAGACAAAGAGAATAGCGGAAATAAATGCCGCCCACATTATAGCCAAATATTTCCTGTACCCGGTTTTTGTTTTCTTCGTGCCCTTTTTAGCCTTTGATTTGCCTGTTTTTGTTTTTTCCATAATTTTCCTTAATGTTGACACCTTGCGGGGATACTCCGGTTCACAAAAGAACGGGATTTCTCCCCCGTACCAATCCTTGTGAACATCCCTTATCGGCTATTTTTTGTCATACATAAAAAACACCATTCACCGCAAAATATTGCTAAACAACTATATTAATTCCAGACGCAACATATTGAGGGTAGCAGTTGCCGCCCGCCGGATATTACGCGCTCTATCATTTCCAAAGCGGAATAGTTTTGCCTTACTTCCTTCTGCCGACGCAATGGCAATCCAAGTGGTTCCCACCGGTTTGTTAGGCAATCCGCCGCCGGGTCCGGCGATTCCGGTAACCGCAATGGCATAATCGGTACCCAATCTTTTACGGACTCCTTCTGCCATCTCTTTGGCTACGCACTCGCTTACTGCCCCGTGTTGCACCAAAGAAGAATGTTTCACGCCAAGCAACTCTTCTTTGGCTTCATAGGCGTAGGCTACCACTCCGCCGGTATAATATTCCGAACTTCCGGGGATGGAAGTGAGCAAATGGGAAATAAAACCTCCCGTGCAACTCTCTGCTGTGGCGATCGTCTTTTTCTTTTGTTTCAGCAGGTTTCCCACGACCTCTTCCAACAGGACGTCATCATATCCATATATCAATTCCGGGATCAGTTGATTGAGACGGGCTGTTTCGTGAGCTATCTGCTCTTCAAGCAATTCCCGGTTTTCGCCGTAGGCGGAAAGACGCAAACGAACAATACCGGGACGGGGTAAATAAGCTAAATGAATATGCGACGGCAGGCTGTCTTCCCAAGATTCAATTTTTTCAGCCAATTCAGACTCGACCATTCCGGTAGTCATAATCGTACGATGAATGATGAAAGGCAAGTGAAATTCTTTCTTCAACAAAGGGAGTACATGATTTTGCATCATATGCTTCATCTCAAAAGGCACACCGGGCATAGCGATAATAATCTTACCGTCTTTGCGAAACAGCATGCCCGAAGCGGTTCCGATTTCATTGGGAATAATCTCGCAAATATCGGGAAGCTCTGCCTGCGCCTTATTCAATTCATTGAAAGGCAAGCCTTTCACCCGGAAAAGAATCTGAATATGCTCGTAAATATCCTGGTGAAAAAAGAGTTTCCCGTCAAACATCCGCGTCAATGTCTTTTTGGTAATATCATCTTTGGTGGGACCCAAGCCACCGGTTATCAAGATGATACCGGCGTGCTTCATAGCTTCTTCTATCGCACGCTGAATCTCTTCGTCCGTATCACTCACCACGGAAATCTGACGCACCTCCACCCCTATCAGGTTCAATTCCGTCCCCATCCAGGACGCATTGGTATTGACCACCTGCCCAATCAATAACTCGTCTCCAATAGAAATAATTTCTGCTTTCATTATATTGTTTTTGTCTCAATCCAGACCCCGTCTGCGTTTAGCATCCCCGAGGCTACGCCACCGGATAGCATTTGCTACGACAAGAAAAAGATTATTGTCCTAACCAAGCTTACCCGCATGAATATCCGGGATAAACGGGAAAAGAAACATTCATTATTTTTTATATTCCATATTCAATAATACCCTACCTTTGCTCCCTTAATGAAAAAAAACGCAAAGAGAGGAGAATCCAATCTTATGTTTGCAAAAGTAGAAAAATTATGAACGGAAAAAAGATAATTAAAAGTTCGGAATTAGTATTACAAGCGGACGGTCGCATCTATCATCTCAATTTGTTTCCGGAGGAATTGGCGGATACCGTGATTTTGGTCGGAGACCCGGGACGTGTAAACATTATTGCCCGGCACCTGAATGACATTGAGGTGGACACACAAAACCGTGAAATACACACTGTTACAGGATATTATAAAGGAAAACGGCTAAGCATTCTCTCCACCGGAATGGGGACGGACAATCTGGACATCGTCATCAATGAGTTAGATGCATTAGCCAATATTGATTTGCGTAAACGGCAAATAAAATCCGGACACCGCAGCCTGAACCTTATCCGCTTGGGAACTTCCGGCGCCCTGCAAGCCGATATTCCACTCAATGCTTTCATCGCCTCCGAATATGCTATCGGACTGGACGGTTTACTGTATTTTTACCGCAAACATCAAGACCGGATTGACAGGGATATGACCCAACATTTCATCGATTATTTCAATTATGCGGAAGAACTTCCCAAGCCTTATGCCATCCAATCCTCCTCTTCCTTGTTGAATAAATTCCGGGACGGATTTGTCCATGGCATAACGCTTACTGCTCCGGGATTTTACGGACCGCAAGGGCGGGAATTGAGATTGGAAGTCAGTTATCCCGATTTTTATGCGCGGATTCCTGATTTTTCTTACCGGGAACACCGCATTGCCAATTTTGAGATGGAGACTTCCGCACTCTACGGGCTGGGCAGAATGCTCGGACACAACACTTTAACCGTGTGTGTTGCCATTGCCAACCGTTTCAAAAAGGAATTTAATGACAGCTATCACGAAGCCGTCGAAAGGCTTATCATTGAAGTCTTGGAAAGGGTTTAAAAGGCTTTGGGATTAAAAATCAAATATCCCAAATTGAGACTTATGGAGAAAGGCTCCTCCGCATCCTCAAAATAGTTCAAGGAAAGGGATAAAGGTCCTGTCGGGAAATGTGCCAACAAGGTAATGCCTCCGACATAGTACCAATGATTGAAATCTTGCCATTGATATTGCGTGATTCTCTTATGCTCCTTCATCGAATTGAAAGGATTGAACAAGAAAGATTCCAAACGCAAATCAAAGCGGTCATAAAATGAATAGACCAATTGTATGCCCGACGCAGCGTAATTGTAAGATCTGAATTGCGGGAAAAAATGAATTTTTGTTTCCGGCAAAGGCTCAAAAGCTTGGGCAAAAATCAGACTGGCAGTAGGATTGGAGAAAAAATCTTTGTCGGAAAGGCTCACTTGTTCATAAAATCCCAAATGCACGTGCGGGTGAATTTGTTTGTATTTATGAAAAATAAAATCCGCTTGCAACCATTGATGTTCGACACCGGAAATATCATCACCGGAGGAAGTAGAACCGGACGTAAAAGATTCCACCCCACTAACATATCGCAATTGGAATCTCAACAATCGCCCCGTATTTGCATATTGCTTAAAATTAAGGGAATTGCGTTCGAAAAGCAAGGAAGCGGAAAGATACGGGAAAAAGGTGTTGTCCGAAGTGTCAGCGCGTGAAAAAGTATTGCGCTGGTAATAATCATCGGAATTGATTCCTGAAAATAAAGCAGCCTCCAACTTTGAATCCGTGTACACACGCGAACCGATAGCTGCTCCGAGATAATTGTCCGAAAGGATTAGATAGGAAGGTGTGTTGTCATCGAAAAAATATTGATTGGTATTGAAAAAATTCTGGTAATTGAAGTTGTAAAAAACTTTTGCATACAAGGGTATGCTTGCGGGATAGTCTGCCCGGAAATTGATTCTGAGCGAATTGTTAAACCGTCCGAGATAGGTATTCAGGGAAGTGGTCAGGGCTATACGTCCCCAATGATTGTAGCGGAACCCCATGAAAATCTCATTAATGGCTTTGGAAGAAATCAATCCGCCCATTTGAGCCGTTATTTTCCTCTTTTTACGAATATCGAGATGTAGTTCGTAAGCCTTTTTGCGGGGGAGATATTTCCGCGAAGGGAAAAGATAATCCACATCCCCCAAAGTAGCCAAATTAAACAACTCCTGGCGGATTCTTTTTTCCGGGAGGACCTGATACGAAGTATCTCCATTGCGGCGGAAGTGCAATTTGCGGGTGAAAAGCCCATACACAAACTTTTCTTGCCTTTCTTTCAGTCCGGAGATGGAGATGCGTTGGGTAATCGTATCCGGCGGGATTCTACGTTTGAAACTCCTTCTTTTGACAGGTATCTGAAATTTTCTATGCCGGCGCAAATGTTTTTTGATTGCCGGGATCTTTTTGATCGCCTCATGGTAGCCGCTATCGACAAGCGCCTTCACATTCTCAATATCCACAACGCTGATAGCGGAAAATTGCGGTTCAATCAAGATGCCCTCTTCCGGTTGAAAATGATAATCCATATTGAGCATCAACATCGTCTGGAGTTGCGATATTAAATCATCCTCTTCGGGCGGGTCATAATTGGAAGCGGCTTTGCTCCCGATAATGAAATCCGGATGAAATTCCTGTTTCATAATGCGAATCGGAAAATTGGCATACATCCCCCCGTCAAAAAGCAGACTGCTATCCATTTTGACCGGCTTAAAAAGAAAAGGGATTGCCATGGAAGCACGAATGGCGGTACTCAAACTTCCTTTGCGAATAACTTCCGGCTCGTTTTTTAGTATATCCGAAGCGACACAACGAAATGGAAGCATCAGACTGTCAAAATCATAGTGAGCAGCCGCCGCCGGTGGCGAAAAATATTTCATCGACAAATAGTCCAAACGGTAGGAAGGCAGAATGTTGGAAGGTATTTTTATTTTCAAATGCTGTTCTAAAAAGATTTTTACATCCAACCACGAAGCATCCGGCAACGATTTTTGATAATAAAAAGGATATTGACTTTCATTACGATTGCGCAAAGCTTCCTGAAATTCTCCGGATTCGAACAGGTCTTGTATTTCCTGCGGCGTATATCCCGAAGCATATAATCCGCCTACGATAGCGCCCATAGAGGTCCCGACAATATAGTCAACCGGAATATGATTTTCCTCCAATGCTTTGAGTACGCCGATATGCATCAAGCCCTTGCCTCCTCCCCCACTGAGCACCAAGCCTATTTTTTGCCCCTGCAATGACAGTGATTGCAACAAGAAGAAGCACACCGCAATCCATACCGTATATTTTCCATGTCTCATTTTCACTGCAAAGATACGAAATATAATTGCCCGCAAACGGCAATTATCAACAAAAAAATATGAATGAGCCGGATATGAATAAAGGTCCCCGGGAAAAAAACTTATAATAGAGTACAACGAAAGATTGAAACGACTGTCTTTTTCGTATAATACAGGAAGAGATGAAAAAATTATTACTATTTCTACTATTGTTGTCCGGAAGCATGCAAATACATGCACAAAGGATTGAAAGCAGTGCTCTGCGGCACACGATGACACCGCAAGAAGCGAAGTTGAAATATCTTATCGGCAAAGATTTCAAAAGTACCGACCCGCCTCCGGGTGAAGTGCGGAATATAGCGGAATTTGAGCCTATGGAAGGAGTGTTGATAACCTATAGTGGAAATTTCGGTATCGGATACAACCTTATTTCGGCCTTGTCGGAAATCACTACCGTAACCACCGTTGTAGCCAACGAAAGTCTCGAAAATATGATTATCAACAGTTATCAAAGCCACAATGTAAACCTTGATAATTGCAATTTCCTGATAGCTCCCTCCAATTCCTACTGGACCAGAGACTACGGTCCTTGGTATATTGCTTATGGAGATGACCAAATCGGAATTACCGATTTTATCTACAATCGCCCGCGCCCTTTGGATGATGTTATTCCGCAACATCTGGCGGAAATGTTAGGTATTGAATGGTTTGGAATGGATTTGGTCGCCACCGGCGGCAATCATATGATCGACGGATACGGAACGGCTTTCTCTACCGACCTTATTCTTGAAGAAAATCAGGACATGACGGAAGCCGAAATTGATCAATTGATGGAAGACTATCTCGGGATTTCAAACTATTATAAATTGAATGACCCGACAGGCACTTACATCAAACATATCGACTGCTGGGCTAAACTATTAGATGTGGACAAATATTTGATACGTTCCGTTCCGGAAACCCATCCTCAATATGATGAGATTGAAGAAGTCGTGTCTTATATCGAGACGCTGACGAGTGCCTATGGAACGCCCTATCAAATATATCGTGTCTATACCCCCGGCGACGAACCCTACACCAATTCATTGATACTGAATGACCACGTTTTTGTTCCGGTTACCGGTTCCGAATGGGACGATGAAGCCATAGAAAGTTACCAAGAGGCGATGCCCGGATATACCATTGTTCCCATTACCGGTTCGTGGCTTTCGACCGATGCCTTGCATTGCCGTACCCACGGCATGGCAGACCGGAATATGATGTATATCCGCCATATCCCCTTATTGGGAATACAAGACATTGAGCCACAATACAATATCACGGCTTACCTCACCGCATACAGCGGAGCAGGAGTCAATGACGAGAGCGTAAAAGTCTATTACCGGTACAATGATGGAGACTGGGAATATACGACAATGACCCACCTCAGCGGCAAGGAATATGAAACCAATATTCCCGGAGGGGAAAACGGCACCAAAATCGCCTATTATATTTATGCGGAAGACAATGCCGGAAAAGCCGGCAAACACCCATTCATCGGGGCTGCCGACCCTCACGTTTTTTACGTAGGAGAACAATTGTTCCCGGCTATCAGTATGGATGACGACAGCATTGAGTACACCCTTGCACAAGACCAAAGCGGCTCCTACGACCTATCCATTGAAAATACCGGAGAAGCCAACCTCCATATTGACTTTACGCTGAATAACACCTTGTATGACAGCGTGGACATATCCGTAGAGGATAGCCCTACCGATTGGTATTCAAACACTTACACAGAATTTTCATGGAAAGATATTCCGGTCAACGAAAGCGGTGTTGCGGGAGAAGTAAAACTTCTTTTTAATTGGATTGCAGACAATTATCCCGAAGACGGTTCTATTCACCTTCAATCCCCTTCCGGCACTATCGTCCAATTGGCTTCCGGCATCAACACCGGTACCTACGAGCTTACGACCGGTGCTTTCGCAGGCGAAGAAATAAACGGAGAATGGCGACTCTGGTTGGAAGATTCATACGGAGACGGTGGTTTGAGTATGAATACGATTACGCTTCGTTTAACTTCCGCTGCCGATATGCCTCCGGACTGGGTGAGTATCCCCGTAACGTCCGCTAACATTGCCCCGGGCGAGACCTACAATCTGCCGGTTTCTTTCAATTCCAACGCCTTGGAAGAAGGGGAATATAATGCTCATCTTGCATTGCATACCAATGATATTAATCATACGGATATCATCCTTCCGGTAACATTAAGCGTGGACAATTCCGTTGGGATTGAAAACCGTTTGCGTCAAGACAAATTGTCTGTTTCCAATCCAATCGCTGAAGAATTACAAATCACCTATACCGGCGATGACAAACCGGCATTTATGATTTTCGATATGACCGGAAAAAGGATGCTTCAAGGCAGGCTTTCCGCACGTAAACACATCTCTACGCTTTCTTGGGAAAAAGGGATTTATCTGCTGAAAGTAGAGGGCTGTGATGCCGTCAAACTTATCCGGAAATAGTCAAGTATTCAGTCAAAAGAAAAGCTACTTTTATCTATATCAGGACTTCCCGTGCAGACGGGGTATAGCCTGTCTGTAATATGCGGGGTTTCTTTATGTTCGTTCTTGAACACTCCTTTCCGGGGAGCACAAGTATCTGTATTTCAAGCATTTCACTTTATTCTTCAAGAAAAAATCAAAAAAAAATTTGCAATTTCCAATAATTTATTAACTTTGTCCCGACATAATTGAGACTTGGAATAGCCGAGAGGGATTTTTCTTGGAAACGTTTTTTTCGTAACCATTTGTGTTAGGGGGTAATTTCGATAAGAGGATAAAGGTTACCGGAAGACATCCGCATTTAGCAAAGGTGATGTTGTTTTTTGCATCCTGAAAATAAGCATATTAAAGTCTTGAGTACAGATAAATTTATTAACAATAAAAAAATAAGGATTATGAAAAAAATCGTACGAGTATTAGGTATTTTAGCTTTTACAGCTTTGTTTACTACGCTACAAGCACAATGTATCCAATGTGATGAAAACAATACTAATTTAGGTACCTATTCCAGTGTTATGGGAATGTCCAATACCGCAACAGCAAATAGTGACGGTGCCTTTGTCGGAGGATATGGTTCCTTAGCTAACGGTGTCATGACCTTTGCTTTTGGGAATTACGCTAAAGCAGAGGGGACAAATGCATTAGCTATCGGTAGATATGTATCCGCCACAGCAGCCTCCTCGATGATAATCGGCACAGGTGGAGGAGATGCTTCTCACCCTTTGGTTAACAACGAACAAAACTCCCTGATGATTGGTTTTAACTCTACCAAGCCGACTTTCTTTGTCAAAGGAGGTGGAAATAATTATTCGGGAAAAGTAGGTATCGGAGATATTGCCAATCCGCTTGCCAAGCTTCACATCAGGGCGGACGATAATGAGAATGCTTCTATTCTCCTCGAACCGACCTCTTCTGCAAAATATGCCCGGATACAATTTGGCTTATCCGGGAATGCCATAGAAGCAAAAGAGGATGGTGATTTAACGTTCAATTCTGCATCCGACATCGTCTTTAATCAGGCGAATGTGGGTATCGGCACCACAGCTCCTCAAAGTTTATTAGACGTAAACGGCAAAACCACCACCCAGGAACTCCAAATCTCCGGCGGAGATATTCTAATTGATGAACCCGACAGGGGTATCATTATGAAATCACCTGACGGACAATGCTGGAAAGTTACCGTTGATAATAGTGGTAACTTGGTGTTAAATCCGGGCGATTGCGCTACCAAGATACAAGAGCAACCGCTTAGTGAAGTGCAGCCCGTAGTGCTTTTCCCCAATCCTGCCTCGGATGAATTAAGACTCCGGAAAGCCGGTACGGAAAAATACTTTGCGGCTATCGTAAATCCAAAAGGAATTTTGCTAAAAACAATAGAATTGAAAGACCAAGAAACCGTCATTTCTTTATCCGGCTACGCCAAAGGGGTTTACGTGGTACGTATCACCGACCGCAACAATAAAATCATTCAAACTGAAAAAATAATTGTGGAATAGTACGATACCCTGATCTGTTTAGACCCATTTCTTTGTTGAATCTTTAACCATCAAGAAAAGAAAAACAATGTTGAGTTCACTAATGAGAAGTGTAAATGATGATTATAACTTTAATCCCTATATCATTCGCATTCCGGGGAAAGAATTGGATATTGCGGTTTCGGTAAAAGAAACCGACATTCCCCGGGATGGGATAAATGTTTATCCCAATCCGGCAACAGACTTAATTTACTTTCGATTGACTCCAAGAGATTTGCAAGAAGGGATTCACATTGAATTTCACCCCCTTACGGGCAAAACCGTCCTTAGCCGTCCTATCCAAGGGCAAGGCAACACCCTGAAAATGGATATTTCAAATCTACCTCCGTAGACCTAATTTTATGAAATAACAAATCAAAACCGCTCTTTGAGCAAAGGGCAATTTATTAAAAATTAAAAAATAGAAAATCATGAAAAAAATATTATTAGTAACATTTATCTTAATTTTTGCATTAAGTATTGATGCTCAAACTTATTTTGACAATAATACGGTTAATGAAAGCAATTATGCAAGTGCTCTCGGCACCGACAATACTGCTTCGGGAAGTAGAAGTTTTGTTTCAGGATATAATTCCGTAGCAAGTGGAGATTTTTCTACGGCTATGGGGCATACTGCAATAGCTGCTGGCATGCATTCTGCTGCCATGGGAAGTTTTTCTATGGCAGAAGGGGATGGGTCGGTAGCTATCGGACCTTATGCAAAGACGCATTCAGGAGCAGATTTCTCATTTGCGGTAGGCAATCTTGTAGAAACCACCGCCTCCGGCAATTTTGTCCTTGGAATAGCCACCGATTACAATAATCCGTTGATAAATAATATTCCAAATAGTTTAATGATTGGCTTCCAAAGTGATATTCCCACGCTATTTGTTGGCACGTCAAGCGGCGTAGGCACCGTAGGCAAGGTGGGCATAGGAACGACCACTCCCACCACCTTATTGGATGTCAATGGAAC
>WFZU01000257.1 GCA_015489405.1 Bacteroidales bacterium | reverse complement strand
GTTGAGAGCCAAATCTTTTTCTTCCAATTTTTTCATATAACGCATCATTTCCGTTTCGGAATGATAACGGTGAAAGACCGGATGTTGCATAAATGTACTTTGGCGTTTCATCCCTTCGGGAAAAGCTTCTTTCCCGTCTTTATCAAAATGCAAATGGGGAAGTTCTTTGCCCAGGAAGCGGGCAAAAATACCGGCAAGTTTGACGACATCTTTGTGTGTGCTTGTCTCGTCTAATGAAATGCTAAGTTTTTCATAATCAATGATATGTACGTTTATCTCATTCTTCAACAGGAGTTGATTGAGAGTAGCTGTATTTGTGCCGGAAGGGACTTGGATTGCCAAGGTGTCAAAAAAGTTGCGTGTCAGTAGGCGATAACCTAAATTGTCAAGCGCTTGTGCCAGGATTCGCGTATTGGTGTGGATAGCGGAAGCAATATTACGTAAGCCTTCCGGACCATGGTAAAGGGCGTAGAACCCCGCCATCGTGGCAAGCAATGCTTGCGCCGTGCAGATATTGGAAGTGGCTTTTTCTCTTTTGATATGCTGTTCGCGCGTTTGAAGTGCCATCCGGAGGGCAATTTTTCCGTTTTTATCATAAGAATATCCAATGATGCGTCCCGGAATATTACGTTTGTATTTCTCTAAGGCTGCAAAATATCCGGCGTGCGGTCCTCCGTAACCCATCGGCGTTCCGAAACGCTGGCTGCTGCCTACGGCTACATCGGCTCCCATTTCTTGGGGTGTTTTGAGCAGGCTGAGACTCAATAAATCGGCAATCAGTACCACCGGAATTTCTCTTTCGTGCAGTTCCGCAATTACCCTAGTGTAATCGCGTATCTCCCCAAGTGTGTCGGGGTATTGAAAGATAGCTCCGAAAAAGCTTTGTTCGGGATAATCTTCAATCTTTCCAATGACAAGTTCTATCCCCAAAGCTCCGGCTCTCGTTTGCAAAACGTCTATCGTATGTCGGAAAAGTCCTTCGGAGACAAAAAAGGTGTTGAGGTTTGCTTTTTTGGCAGTTCTCGAACGGCTGTGATAGAGCATCAACATCGCTTCCGCAGCGGCAGTAGCTTCGTCTAAGAGCGAGGAATTGGCAATAGGCATTCCGGTAAGTTCCGAGATGACGGTCTGAAAATTCATTAAGGCTTCCAGACGCCCTTGCGAAATCTCGGCTTGGTAGGGAGTGTAGGAGGTGTACCAACCCGGATTTTCCAGAATATTACGTTGAATGACTCCGGGCAAGACCGTATTGTAAAAACCTTGACCGATATACGTCTTAAAGATTTTATTTTTGCCTGCCAAAGATTTGATATGGTGGAGATATTCATATTCGCTCATAGCGGAAGGGAGTTCCAAGTCTTTTTCCAATAATATCTTATCCGGAACCACTTCTTGCATCAATTGTTCGATATTTGCGACGCCAATGCTTTCTAACATTTCTTTGGTATCCTTTTCGGAAACACCTAAATGTCTGTGTATAAAATTATTATGTGTCATTATTACTAATTTTTTCAAACGCCGCAAAGGTAGTGATAAGAATGATTATATTTCCCCTTTTGTTGATAAATTGTTATCAATTTAAAATGGGTCTATGTTGCAATGGGCTTTTTTTCCGCATTATGATTTTTTTTTCAATGGAGAATGATTGATGGGGAATTTTTTTAATGCTAAATTATGAATGGTTAATGTTTAATTGCAAATTTCAGAGTGTCAGTTAATTGCGGTGAGCCGCAAATCTCCCCTCTTGATAGAGGGGAGGGACGGCTTCGCCGCTTAATAAACCGTTTAAACGGTGGTTCATAACGAACACCAAAACCTTATTTTTCAGGTTTCACCTCAGTAGCAAGGGGATAACCACAAAATTCAACCTTATTACCTTATTGGAAATAGCTATGAATAAGGTTTTGATGCGGAGGCAGATTCAGCTACTGAGGTTTATAACCAAGAGATAAGGTCTCTTTTTTTAATTATGAATTGTAAATTTTGAATTGTAAATTGTTGAATATTAATAATTTATAATAAATCTTTTTTTGTGGTGCTCTGTGCAAAAC
>WFZU01000256.1 GCA_015489405.1 Bacteroidales bacterium | reverse complement strand
CCTTATTACCTTATTGGAAATAGCTATGAATAAGGTTAATAAGTGTCTATGCATAAAGTCAAGAGCTTGAGCTGGAATGTTCGAATTCAAGGCTCGTGAAGTTCTGAAAGCAAAGGAGTTGACTTACGTCAATGCGATGCACTGAGCCTGCCGAAATGACCGGTTTCAGAACGAGCGTAACGCAGAAGCCGGACATTATAACAAGCTCTAAATAGTGTCTGTCTATAAAGTCGGGAGTCTAGGCTATAATGTTCAAGAACAAGGCTTGCGAAATACTCAAAATCAAGGAGTTGACTTTTGTCAATGACTGTTTTGAGTATGAGCGTAACGCAGTTATTGGACATTATAGACGGACTCTAAATAATACGCACCCCCACATTGGAAGTATGCGTCTCTATGACCTTTACAAAATGCTCATTACCGGAGAAATACGACTCCATCATACGGGCGATTTCCGCTTGTTTTTCCGCAGGACAAAAAGCAATCACCGAAGAGCCGCCTCCGCTAATCGTACAGCCGTAAGCCCCCAAATCCATCGCCTTTTGTTTGACTTTTTCATAATCCGGTATTACGGCGGAACGTACCGGTTCGTGAATATAATCCCGGTGTAAAGCGGCACCGAACTCCTTCCAATCCGCAGTATGCAAAGCGTGAATCATACGCGAGCAGCGAGCCATTTGTTCTTTGAGTTTTTCGGCACCGATATCGTAGGTAATAAAGCCGCGCGTGGTACGGATAGACTTACGAATCGCAGCCAACACAACCGGTATCTCAGGAATATCTATTTTCAACACCTCCAAAGGCTCGTAGGATTTCACCAGAATAAATCCGCCCAAAACAGATGCCGCCACATTGTCCGCATGAGGCGTTCCGCCGGAAGCCACCTCGCCCCGGCGAGCTATGTCAATCATCGTATCCGGAGACAGTCCCAATTTCAAGAGATGATTGAGCCCAAAGACTGCCGCCGCGGCAGAAGCCCCCGTAGTTCCCAGACCGCCTCCCGAAGGCATCTGTTTGATAATACGAATATCGACTCCCTTGGAAGGAGCATACTTATCTAACATATATTTTGCAGCGATACCGGCACTGTTTTCCGCCGGATGCGTGGGGATATGGTGATGATTATTATCAATCGTAATGCGAATATCCGCATCCTCCCGCAAGCTTATTTCAATAATGTCCGCCGGACTTTTGAGAGCCAAGGCAAAAATATCATAACCGGGTCCTACGTTTGCGCTGGTAGCCGGTGATTGTATCCTGATTTTCATCTCTTTCGCTTCATTCTTTACAACAGCCCCCGCTCAATCAACATCTGCCGTATAGCTTCCGTATTTTTGGCATTCAAACGTTGCATCGGCGGGCGGAGAGTGCCTTCGATGATTCCCATCAATTGCAGCGCCATTTTTGCCGGCATCGGGTTCGTCTCATACCGGAGTGCTTCGAAGACCGGAAAATATTCGTAGTGCAAAGCCTTGGCTTCCTCAATCTTGCCTTCCAACGCCAAGCCGATCATCTTACTCATTTGTCCGGGAATAATATTGGCGACTACACTGAACACGCCGGCTCCGCCGAAAGCTGCCGTGGGATATGCAGTCGTGTCTTTGCTGGTGAATACCAGAAAATCATCATCCTTGGTCAAATACACCAGTTTCGCCAGATTGTCCAACTGTTTATTCCCATCTTTGGTAGCAACGATATTGGGATGTTTGGCGAGTTTGGCGGTCATATCCGCAGTCAATTCCACGCCGGTACGATTTTTTGAGCTATGCAATAATATGGGTACGGGCGAAGCATCCGCCAATTGCACATAATAATCGAGATGCCCTTCTTCACGCGGCAAAATCAGATAGGGAGTATAAGCCATCACGGCATCAGCTCCCGCATCGGCATAGCGTTTCATCAATTCAATGGATTTGTCCACACGCACCCCGACAATATCGGGAATCACTTCAATTTTGCCTTTGGCTTCATCTACGATTACTTCCACCAAACGCACTTTCTCATCGTCATCCATCAAAGGATTCTCTCCGGTAACGCCCAACGGCGCCACGCCTTGCACGCCGCCTTCTATTTGCATCCGGATCATTCTCCTCACCGCCTCTTCATCCAAGGAGTAATCACTCTTAAAAGGAGTAATCATCAGGGTATAAACACCTTTTTTCATATTTCTATTTTTTCGCTAATAAAACTTTTTTGTGTTACATCGCTTATTTCGAAGCAAATTCTTTTTTCCATAATAAATCGCCATCCGTACCGATGACCGATATTTCCAGCTTTCGATGTTTCCGGGGTCCGGAGATTTTCAGCAGTCCGAAATTCCGTTTCATCACGGTCGTACCTTTCACACGCAAGAAATTCTTTTCTTCCAAGGCGTGCGTATTAGGTCCCGAAGTGAAGGGGGAGAGGGTAATGTCAATAATATCCGGTTTGCCCCGTTTCTTCAAGATACTCAAATCGGTATAATGCCGGTCGCCGGTAATGAATATCACATTTTTGATTTGTTGTTCGTAGATAAAATTGATAATCTCTTCCCGCTCCTTGTTGAAGCCGTAATTGGTATAGGCTTCATAACTCGGATAAGCATTGAGAAATTGCCCGCCCATCAAAACAAATTTGAATTTAGCTTTGCTAAAGACCAAGGCGTTTTTCAGCCATTCCAGTTGCTCTTTTCCGAGCTGTGTTTTGTCATCGGAGATAAGGTAATTGGGCGAACGGTAATAGCGGTTGTCCAACATAAAGAAATCGGCATCATACCAAGAGAAAAACGAAGTCGAACTTTTCAGATTTGCCACTCGAGGCGGATTAGCCCAGAATGTCCGGAAAGCCCGGGTCGTCATATCTTTGAAGGCAAAGCTGCCATCCGAATCATTCGGTCCGAAATCGTGGTCGTCAATAATGGCATAATTATGTACATTGGCAAAAAGTTTTTGCATCTCCGGGGTTTTACGGTCGTGCGTATAGCGATGCACGACACCGGTCCAAGATTCCCATTCTTTTTGGCGCAAATAGACATTATCGCCGCCCCAGATGATAAAATCGGGATGCTGTTTGTAAATCGTTTCAAAGATTCGATAATTTCCGCCGTATTCGTTACCCGGACGGTCAAATTCCGGTTCATTGATGTAACAACCGCTGCTTGCAGCGAAAGAAAATTCCGGCGGGTCGGTATGATACGGCACGATACTTTTGGAAGTAAAAGAGGTCTCGAAACCCGGATTTTGTTTTTTCCCATCCACCAACACATCATAATGATAGGTCGTAGCGGGCTTTATCTCATCTAACAAGAGATGCGCCGTAAAAGCATCTTGCTTGCGGGTCTGCACTGTATTTGAATAATGTTTTTCTTGGGTCCCTGCGGGAAAATAGACAACTTGCACTTTGGCAGCCCCGGTCGTCTGTACCCATATCATCACTTCATGCAAGGTGGAATAGCCCAAGAGGGGACCATTTTCCAAATGTCTCCGTTGTCCGTACAATTGCACCAACAGCAGACTGCTCAGTATCAATAATCCGGTTTTTTTCATACGCTTTCTCAATATTTATATTTTGTTTATTTCGTCCGGAACAATTATTTTCCGGTATATTTTTTCAAAAATGCCACCAGTTTCCGGCTGGCAATCCCGCGATGAGAGATTTCATTTTTCGTTTCCAAAGGGAGTTCGGCAAAGGTTTTATCGAAGCCTTGCGGCACAAAAATGGGGTCATATCCAAAGCCCGACGTTCCTCTTCGTTCGCGGATAATATTTCCTTCCACCACGCCGGTAAAATAATACACTTTGCCGTCCAATATCAGAGTGATAACCGTCTTAAAACGGGCAGAAGTTTGCGAGTGGTTTTTCATCTTTTCCAAGACCAGTGCCACATTTTTTTCGCTGTTTCCATCCTCTCCGGCATAGCGGGCGGAAAAGACTCCCGGTTCGCCTCCCAGCGCATCAATCTCCAATCCGGTATCATCGGCGAAACAATTTTCGCCACTCCACGAATGAATATACGAAGCCTTTTGATACGAATTGATTTCCAGCGTATTACCGGTTTCCGGGATATCTCCCTCAAAGCCTATATCACGAAGGCTCAAAATCTCTATATCGTCTCCTGCCGCCTTCCTGATTTCTTCGAGTTTATGTGCATTATTTGTAGCAAATACCAATTTCATTGCATATTTTTTGCGAAAATAACAGCTTTATTCATACCGCTACAAAATTATTGCATAAAGTTTTGCACCGGAACCGGAAACATTTTTTTGACAAAAACGGGATATAAATTTTACCTACTTTTGCCGCGCATTATGTTTTTGAATGTATCACAAAAATATTTTTGCAAGGATTTACATTGAATAAATGCACATTTCGCCAAAGGCGGAAAAAAAATAAAAATCTGAATGAAATACAAATTTATCTTGATTTTGCTGCTAACGCCCTTCATTATCCTGAAGGCGCAAGATGACCGCTGTGGCGGCAAATCAAAAAAAATAAAAATCAAGAAATATCTCAAACTGCCGAAGACGGTTGACGAGACCTCCGGGCTTATTCTGTGGGGAGATTATTTTCTTACTCACAATGACAGCGGAGGCGAACCGGTGATTTACAAGATTGACAAGACTACGGGCGAGCTTGCGGGCACGATCCGCGTAGCCAATGCACAAAACCGGGACTGGGAAGACATCACACAAGACAAAAATTATATTTACGTGGGAGATTTCGGCAATAACGGCGGGCGAAGGAAAGACTTGCGGATATATAAAATTTCCAAAAAAGATCTCCGGAAAAAACACGATACCGTGAAAGCAAGTATCATCCGCTTCCGCTATGCGGAACAAAAAAATTTCCATCACAAAGCCTACAAACACAATTTTGATTGCGAAGCGATGACGGTTTTTCACGATTCACTTTGGCTATTCAGCAAAAATTGGGAAAACCATAAAACACGCCTTTACAAATTGCCCAAGGAGCCCGGAGACTACACGATAAGCACATTGCAAACTTGCAACGTAAAAGGCTTAATAACAGGAGCTTACTACCAAAAAGGCCGGCATACATTATGCCTTATCGGATATATCGATTATCGTCCTTTTATGATTGTGGACAAAGGATTTGACGGAAAATTAAGCAGGCAAGCAAAGAAATTCCGTATCAAAGACCGACGCTTTTCCCAGACGGAAGGCATCTGTATGGACAAAGCGGGAAATATCTATATTTCCTCGGAAAAAACGAAGCGGTTTAAACAAAAGATATACCACTACAAATTTTCTCAAAAACACCAAAAATAATAGTAATGAACATTGACGACCGGCTCACACAAGGAATAGTCCTTCCGGTAATGGAGGAATTTTACAGCATTCAAGGCGAAGGTTTTAATACGGGCAAAGCCGCTTATTTCACCCGTATCGGAGGCTGTGATGTAGGCTGCAAATGGTGCGACTCCAAGGAATCTTGGGACGCTTCCAAATGGCCTCCCGTCCCTACCGTTGAAGTGGTGCATCGCATCCTCAAATATCCCGCCAAAGCGGTAGTGGTTACGGGCGGTGAACCGCTGATGTACAACCTCAGCTACTTTTGTAAATTGCTAAAAGACAACAATATAGAAACGTTTTTGGAAACCAGTGGTTCACACGCCCTCAGTGGAGAATGGGATTGGATATGCCTCTCGCCCAAACGCAATCTAGCGCCGCTACCCGCAATATTTCATCGCGCTGACGAATTGAAAGTAATTATCGAAAATGAAGATGACTTCCTTTGGGCGGAAGAAAATGCCCGCAAAGTCAGCGACCATTGCCGCTTGTATCTGCAACCCGAATGGCGACAAAGGGAAAAAATAATGCCCCGGATTGTGGACTATATCCTCTCACATCCCGCATGGCGTATTTCCATTCAAAGTCATAAATATATGCACATTCCTTAACGGACAAAGTTCAACATCTTATTATTCTTTCCGGCTTCTCACGCAAAACGCCAACCGGTGTTTGTGTACGGAGTCCGGTGGCTTCGTCAGGCTCATACCCACAACAATCTTATTCTCCCATCAAGCCTTCAATGACCATACGCAACTCTTCCAATATTATAGCCGTTGCACCCCAAACCACTTGATGTTGCAGGTCAAAATAAGGGACTTTAAGCGTTTGTCCGCCCAAGTTCATATATTTCGTTTTTCTGCTTCTTCCGGATAATAGTTCCTCCATGGGGACGATGAATATTTCCGCAACTTCCGCATCATTTTTCTTGAAGCGGGGTTTCTTCTCTCCGTAGGAGACTACCGGGACAACATAAAAACGGGTATGAGGAATCGTAAGCGGCGTAAGGGTTCCGAGCACTTGCTCCCGCTGAATGCGAAAGCCGGTCTCTTCCCAATTTTCACGGATAGCGGTATCAATCACGTCCATATCCCCCTCCTCCACCCTGCCCCCGGGAAAAGAGATTTGACCGGAATGGTCTTTCAGCCCTTGTTTTCGCCGGGTCAAAACAAAACAGCTATCCTCTTGGCAATCAAATAAATGTATCAAAACCGCCGCCCTTTTTAAAGTCAAGTCTTGCGGTAAACGTTGTTCCATCGCCTTCCGGTCCGGTGGATACATGCCAAGACGGGAAGCGTAGCCGGGTAACTTATTGTTGAGTAAAAACTTAAATTCATCTATTTTTTTTCGCAACACATTCATATATTGTGTAATTTTGTGGCAAAGTTAAGATTATTATGACGAAAGAAAAATTTTCCCCGGAATCTTTTCCCAAAGAGGAGACTGAGGATATTAAATCGCTTATTCTCCACAATGACGATGTCAATACATTTGATTTTATCATTGAGAATTTGGTGGAAATATGCGGACACGATGAAATTCAAGCCGAACAATGTGCGCTGATTGCTCATTTGAAAGGAAGTTGTGATATTTTGTCCGGTTCTCTCACGGAACTTTTACCCCCTAAAAAAGAGTTGCTTCGCAGAAATATCAGCGTATCTATTGAATAAAGTGAAATGTTAAAAGCCTTCTTTTCCTCCGCAAAAAATTATTTTAACTTTCACCGGAATGAAAGGAACGGAATTTTATCTATCCTCATTATAACTGTTATCATACTGATTTTCAACAAATTTATACCGGATATTATTCCATCCTCAAAATTAAACTATAAGCCGTATCGACAAAAAATAGCAGCTTGGAAAAAGAAATTGGAGACTGTCCCGGAAACGAAACACAAAATTAGACATTTTTATTTTGACCCGAACGTATTGGACAGCGCCGGTTTTATTGCCCTGGGCATTCATCCGAAACAAGTAAAAAATATTCTCCGTTACCGCCGCAAGGGCGGAGTTTTCAAAAGCCCGGGCGACCTCCGGAAAATCTACGGACTGCAAGACAGCATCTACACACAACTGAAATCTTATGTCCGGATAAAGCCGTCAAAGAAATCCGGAACACGAAGCAAAATGCATCCTGCCCGGAGCGTTTTTGATTTTGACCCCAATACCCTTTCCGCCGACAGTCTAAGCTTGTTAGGATTTTCTAAAAAAACAGCCACCCGGATTGTCCGTTACCGCAACAAAGGCGGTAGATTTTACCGGAAAGAGGATTTATTGAAAATATATGATATGGATAGCCAACTTTATGCAAGCTTAGCAAAACATATTATCATCAAAACACAGCCAAAGAAACAGCCCCGCCTCCATAGAGATAGCCTCCCATACAAAAAACGCGAGTTGCATATCGAATTGAATACGGCGGACACCCTGGACTTACAACAGCTCTACGGAATCGGTCCGGGTTTTGCCAGGCGTATCGTGAAATATAGAACATTATTGGGCGGATATGTCCACAAAGAACAATTGCTTGAAGTATGGGGAATGGATAATGAGCGTTTCAATAGATTCGCAGGACAAATCTTTGTTGACACCTCAATCATCCGGAAAATCAACATCAACACGGCAAACATCAAACAACTTATCAAACATCCCTATATGGACTATGTACTTGCTAAAAGAATTGTGTTGTTGCGAAAGCAAAAAGGGGGGAGATTTTCCCGTATAGACGAGCTACGGGAGATCGATTTGTTATACGACGATTTATACCGGAAACTTCGCCCTTACCTGAAAGCGGAATAATGGACAGAGGCACAAATCATTGAGCTCCATTCAAAAATTTACCGAAAATAAAACCGGCAAAAACAAAGGAAAAAGCCAGTATATTGCTTCCCAAAAGGTAGGAGAAAGCAACCTTATAATTACCGGAGTTGCTAAGATTCATTGCATCCAAAGCATAGGTCGAAAAAGTGGTATAGCCTCCGAGTAGTCCGACAAAGATAAAATTCTTCAATTGCGGATTCATCTCTTTCACATCCAAGAACCCCCACAAAAATCCAATCATCAATGCGCCAATGATATTTACGGATAAAGTTCCCCAATAATTAATTTCATAAGCCATCCGTTTGGTAAGTTCATAAGTAAAATATCGCAGCAACGTACCTATCGCTCCTCCACTCATTAAAACCAATATCTTCATCCCTGTAAATTTAAAAGTGCAAAGCTAAATAAGAAAAGTAAACAAATAAAAAAAATTACAATATTACATAAAAATTAGCGTTACCTTTGCATCAATTTTAAAATGATAATGTATTGTATATGAAAAAGAGTATTTTTTGGATTATATCACTCGTTGTTTTATTCGGTTCAACAGAAATTTTGAAAGCACAAAACAATATTTTAGGGCAACAAAATGTCATCACGACAGCGGTTCCCTTTCTGATTATCGGTCCGGATGCACGTTCGGGAGGCTTGGGAGAAGTCGGTGTCGCCACTTCACCGGACTCTTATTCTCAACATTGGAACGCTGCCAAATATATGTTTGCCGATGATGATTTTGCGGTCGCAGTCTCATATTCCCCCTGGTTAAATAAGTTGGTAAATGACATCAACCTTACCAATCTGAACATACACTATCGTGTGAATGAACGAAATGTAGTCTCGGGAGGGCTTCGCTTTTTCACCTTGGGAATGATCATTTTCACGGACAATGAAGGACACGAGATTAACCGTGTCAATCCAAACGAATTTTCACTTTCCGGCTCCTATATCCGGAAATTCTCGGATAATATTTCCGGTTCTATCGGGTTTAAATTCCTGCGTTCCAATCTTACACAAGGACAATCGGTAGGACAACAAACGACCCGCCCCGGCTATTCTATCGCCTCGGACTTGGGCTTTTTCTACACCAAACCTTTGGAATTGAGCGGCTTTGCCAGTTCCCGTCTGGACCTCGGGGTCAGCATCTCCAATATCGGATCTAAAATCTCTTATTCCGACGATGATCTGGACAAAAACTTTATCCCTACCTACCTGCGCCTCGGACACGGTTTCCACATGGGCATTGATGAATACAACGAATTTGCTTTTTACAGCGAAATAGGGAAATTGCTGGTTCCCACACCTCCGCAATATGCCAAAGATTCAGCCGGGAATTACGTTTTCGATGACAACGGACAAGCTCTGATTGCCAACGGATACAATACAGATGTTTCCGTCGCTACCGGAATGATTCAGTCATTCTATGATGCACCGGGCGGTTTCAAAGAAGAATTGAGCGAATATATCTGGTCGCTGGGCGTAGAATATACCTACAACAAACAGTTTTCTATCCGCGGAGGCTATTTTCACGAAGCCCAAAACAAAGGAAACCGAAAATTTTTCACCCTCGGTGTCGGGATGAAATACAATGTGCTTGGAATAGATGTCTCCTATCTTATCCCGACGGTTGCCCACCATCCTCTGGAAAACACCCTGCGCGTTTCCCTCTCGCTTAATTTTGAAAATCTTTCTATCGGAAAGAAGATTGAGGAGTAAAAATAATCCCGTTGTGCGGATTTTGGAAATATAGGTTGTGAAAAGCTTGCAGGGAATTATACGAAAGAATTATTGCCAAAGGGAAAAGTAAAAAGCTAGCCTTAATAGCGGTTTGCAACAAACTTTTAAAACAAGCTTTCGCTATAGCAAAATCCGGTTTATGTTATGATGAAAATTATAGAAGTACTTTGGTGAAAAATTAATGCTTTTCTGTTTGGTTATGTCCACAGTTCTTTGTTGTGCCCTGTGCTTTCTTCATTCTTTCCGTTTCTTTAAATTTTGTTAGCATCTTTTTTCAGCATTGTCAAAGACATACTTATTTGCAAGTTTTGGACTGCGCGATAGTTTGTGCAACTTGTCAATGTGTATGGCTTTTTGCGTTGAAATCATTCCTCAATAT
>WFZU01000255.1 GCA_015489405.1 Bacteroidales bacterium | reverse complement strand
CTATAAGGGCGCGATTGTATTGCAAAATACGAATGACAAAAAGACATTTATAGTAGTTGACGGACAACAACGAATTACGACGCTTTCACTGTTTATAATAGCCATAGCAAAACATATAAAAGATTTAGTTGAGCAAAATATCGATATAGATGAAAATGAAGAACGCCTGAAAAAAATATTGGATACGTACACCGGAGAGAAATCTCTTTCCGATTTGTACAGAAAGAGCAAATTAACGTTGAATGAGAATAATGACAGTTTTTATCAATCACGGATACTTGAGTTTAAAGAACCTGACAACTATGCACAATTAAGGGACAGTGAAAAATTAATCTATGACGCTTATACCTATTTTTATAAGAGAATAAAAGATTATTTTACTGTCGTTAGCGGTGAAAAGTTGGGTGCGTTTTTAGAGAAAACACTTGACGGCTTGATATTTATTCAGATTACCGTTGATGATGATATAAGTGCATATACTGTGTTTGAAACTTTAAACGCCCGTGGAGTAGAATTGACTACTACCGATTTGTTAAAAAACTACCTGTTCGCTATTGTTGCCGGACTGGGCAAAACCGGAAGTGAATTTAAAATTTTAAAAGAGAATTGGCAACAAATTGTTGATACGGTTGGTTTGAAAAAATTCCCTGTATTTCTACGCTTTTATCTGAATTCCAAACAAGATGTTGTTAGAAAAGAACGACTTTTCAAAGAAATAAAAAAACAAGTAAAAACACCCAAGCAAGCCATTGAATTAATCGACACATTAAAGAAAACAGCGTATTTGTATGCGGCTATTTTAAATCCAAGTGATGATTATTGGACTGAATACCCAAATCAAAAAGAAATTCGCCAATCTCTATCCGAATTAAAACTTTTTAATGTTACGCAACCTATTCCTCTCATATTTGCAGTTAGTGAGACCCAAAAAGAATACTTAAGCCAATTGCTAAAAACTATAGTAAGTATTTCTTTCAGGTATAATGTCATAGGGAAATTGAATCCTAATTTAATGGAGAAAACCTATAATAAGATAGCGGTAAAATTTCATCGTAAGGAAATTACTAAATTTTCGGAAATCAGAGAGTTACTCAAAGCAGTATATCTGAATGATGATACTTTCGTGAATATTTTTAAATCGAAAGAAATACCTACTACCGGCAGAAATAAAAATCTTGTCAAATATATTCTGACTAAAATAGAAAATCAACTCTCTTCAAAAGAATACAGTTTTATAGATTCCAATTTCACCATTGAACATATTTTACCGGAAAATTATAATGAAGATTGGAATCGTTTTTTTGTTAATGAAGCGGGAAAATATATATATAGGTTAGGTAACTACACACTTCTTGAAGAAAAGAAGAATAGAGATATTGGAAATAAACCTTTTGAAGAGAAGAAAGAAATTTATAAAACAAGTCAATTCAGGCTTTCGAGCCGGGAGTTGAATTATGATGAGTGGAATATTGCCTCTTTAAACAGTTATCAAAGCAAGTTAGCCCGGATTGCCAAATCAATATGGAAGATGTAAGTCCTCTTGTACTTGAAACCCCGAAATCAGTTCCCTTTCCGGACTTTCCGGAAGAAGCCACAAAAAATAATATACTGTAAAACCAAATTCTATTCAGGAATTGATAATTTTGCGGCCTAAAAAAATGAAAAAGATGAAAAATGTATTTACACTGAGTCTCTGGATGCTGTTGGCTGCATCCTTGTCCGGACAATCTTTGCCCGAAATTCCCAAAGTTTATACGAATCTGGAATACACCAAATCCGGTGAGATGCAATATATTGACCCTGTCAAGAATGTTCGTACCGGTGAACTTAAACCGCATATCAAAGCGACGTATTCCAAATTTGCCAAAGAGCCGGAAGGCTATGAATATGGATTGAAATTTGATTTTGACGACCCCAAATTTAACGGGAAGATATATTACGGTTTTATCAATATGAATGACGGGGAATTTCACCAGCCCGTATTCTACAAGAAATATGCGGTAGTGCAGGAGGGAAAAGCGAAGATAAAACTGACGAAACTGAAAGGTAAATATGATTTCATCAATTGGGAAAAAAACGGCAAAATCCGTTTAGGATACCGTATTCAAAATGAAAAAGGGGACTTGTTGTATGACGGCAAAATCAATATCAAAGTGGGTCAAAAATTTACTCCGGATTACAGCATTATCGAAGGACCTTTTGTGAATAAGGTAACTCCTGCGGGATTTACCGTTTCCTTTAAAACCAATAAGGCGGTAAAAGCCAAAATCCTGGTAGGAAGAAGAGGTTATGTAGAAAAAGAGGAAACGACCGTTCACAATATTGAAGTAAACGGTCTGGAAGCCGGCAAACGCTATGACTACACGCTCGTCTATGGGGATTGGCAAGAGAAATATCACACGCGGACAAATCCGGTGCCCGGTTCGCGCAAAGCGTTTACTTTTGCTTTTGCCAGTGACAGCCGCTCGGGAAAAGGAGGAGGCGAACGCGACATTTACGGCACCAATGCCTACATTATGAAGAAAGTTATTGCCTTGGCAAAAATGAAAAACGTGGATTATTTTCAATTTACCGGAGATATGATTTCCGGCTATTCATCCGACGAAGATGAGGTCGATTTGGAATATGCCAATTGGAAAAGAAGTCTTGAAGGTTTTTGGAATTATATTCCTATTTATGCCACGATGGGAAATCACGAGGCTTTCATCAAAGAATTTGAAGACTGGACGAGCGTAGATAATTTCCCTTTTGCAACGCATTCGGCGGAAGCTATGTTCCAAAAACATTTTTGTAATTTTGAAAACGGTCCCGAAACGGAAGACGGCACTTACTATGATCCTGATAGAAAGGAGATTAACTTTCCTTCTTACAAAGAATCTGTATATTATTACACCTACGGAAATGTGGCGATGATTGTGATGAATTCCAATTATTGGTATGCCCCTTCACACAAAAAGATTGCTATCACGGGCGGCAATATGCACGGCTATATTATGGATAAGCAGTTGGCTTGGCTGCGAAAAACGGTTGATAAACTGGAAAAAGATGATAATATCGACCATATTTTCGTAACGATTCACACGCCGGCATTCCCCAACGGGGGACATTCCAATAATGATATGTGGTATCACGGCGACAATTCTTGGAGACCCTATGTTGCCGGCAAAGCCGTAAAAAAAGGAATTATCGAACGCAGGGATGAATTTCTGGACATTTTGGTCAATCACAGCCGTAAATTTCTTTGCTTGCTTTCCGGAGACGAGCATAACTATTCCCGCCTGTTGTTGAATCCGGAGACCGATATGTATCCCAAGGATTGGAAAGGGGAAAGACTTCATCTGTCCCGTCCCGTATGGCAAATTATTAACGGAGCGGCGGGAGCTCCCTATTATGCCCAGGAACACCTCCCGTGGTCCAAGGATGTGAAATTGTTTTCCACGCAATACACACTGACTTTCTTTCATATTGACGGTCAGAAAGTTACACTTGAAGTCATTAATCCGGATACCTTGGAACCTATTGAGACGGTCATCCTCCGGAACGGAAAGGACAACGACCGGAAAGGAGGAAGCGGAAAGCGCTAAGTTATATATTTTATTCTTGGCTCCTAAGGTG
>WFZU01000254.1 GCA_015489405.1 Bacteroidales bacterium | reverse complement strand
CCGGCAAAAGGTGCAACAATTCTATACGAATCCTCTACTCTACCCCAAGGAGCATCATTACCAACCTGTGCATAACCTAACCTTATTTTTCCTAAATCCAGAAAATCGGCATCCACCAATTCCGAGAAGAGGAAACTTGCGGAAGCACTGTAATATCCATAGGCACGGTTATTAACAGGCAAGGTAGAAGAAACATCGTATCGGTATGTACCATCCAAGAACAACATGTCTTTAATTCCCAATGAAGCACTACCAAAAATACCATCCACGCCACTCAATTGGAGCGTCTCTTCCGGTGGTAACATCGGGCTGGCACTATTACTCAAAGCATATACTCCGGGAACCGCCAAGCCACCATTGGTAGAAGCGTAAACTTCTTCAAATGCATCACGACGCATATTCAAACCCAATAATCCATTGAAGTTCAAGTCTTCGTTTAGGTAGTGTTTGTATTTCAACATAGCGTCAAAATTTCTTTCCGTATAAGCAATCTCTCTACGGGCATATCCGGAAGTTACATCGGGACGACCGACCCCCAATTCTCCGGCAACAGAACCAACCGCCTTACGCTCTTCTATCAAAGTGTTGTAATGGTCCATAGAATATTTTGCCATAAAACTAAGATCATCGGTAATCTTATAATCCAATTGAGTGTAACCGATAATACGTTTCCTTGAATCGGATTCGTAATTTTCAAAACGTTGCCAGTAAGGATTGTCCCAATAAATAGGTGTCAAATCATTTTCTGAGTGAGGGTTCCAAGTAATATTTTTGTGAGTACTTTCATACAATTCCTGTTGTTGCTTCATATCTACACCAAGATTGAACCACTGACGGAACGAACTCAAAATATTATCGGAATATCCGGTATGATTTCTACCAATAGCATCATTTTGAGCATAATTGACAGAAGCAGACAAACTAAGACGTTTTGTCAAATCATACGAAGCAGAAAAATTCAAATTATTTTTCTTTAACGAACTGTTCGGCATAATACCGGTAATATCCGTATTGGTATAAGAAAGACGCATCGCAGAGCGACTGGTAGCTCCACTGACAGCAACGCTATTCTTAATGGTATGTCCGGTTTGAAAAAAGTAATCAGGACCGTGAGCTCCCATAACATAAGGAGTCTTTTTCATATAATTCGGTGATTCCGGATAAAATGCATCATATTGAAAGACCTTCAAATTAGGATCGTAGGGAGACCCCATAGATGCATCCTCTGTCGTAGGAGTAATATAGTCTAATTCTCCATCTCCATCAAAATCATAATGATACAGTCCGGGATAGTCGGAAGGTTGTCCGTCTCCGAGAGGCCCACTGTAATAAGGACCATATCCTTGACCGTAATGTTTTTGATAAACAGGGAAAGTACTTTTGTCCATGGTATGAAACATCGTACTATGTCCTAATTCAACACTCACTTTACTACCTTCTGCCGTTTTCTTTCCTTTCTTAGTCGTAATAAGAATCACTCCATTAGCAGCTCTCGAACCGTAAAGTGCTGTAGCTGCTGCTCCCTTCAAGACGGAAACATTGGCAATATCATTGGGATTGATATCACTAATAGGGCTACCATAGTCGTATCCGCTTCTTCCGGAACGTTGTCCGGCATCGTTCATATTCATATTACTGACCGGAACTCCGTCAACGACAAACAAGGCTTGGTTATCACCGGTCAAAGAAGAATAACCCCGGATAATAATATTGGAACTACCTCCCATATTGGTGTTATTTTTAATGGTAACACCGGCTACTTTTCCGGAGATAGAGTTGATGATGTTGTCGTTCTTCACACGGTCCAAATCTTTCCCCTTGACTTCCTGTACAGCATACCCCAGCGATTTTTTCTCCCTGGAAATACCCAAAGCCGTAACCACCACACCGGTAAGTTCAGTGGATTCTGTTTCCATCACCACGTTTAAAGTCGATTTTCCGGCACTTTCAATTTCGACAGTTTTCATCCCTACAAACTTAAATACCAAAATGCTGTGCCCCTTTGGGGTTTTAATTTGATATTTTCCATCCAAATCGGTAATGGTCCCCACACTCGTTCCCTTCACCAAAATCTGTACTCCGGGGAGAGGCTGCCCATCGTCAGCACTCGTTACCTTTCCGGAAACCGTATGGCTTTGTGCCATAATTACTTGCATCCCCGCAAAAAGGAGAAATACAAGTAAAAGAGTCATTTTTCTCATAATCATCTTTTTTTGTTAATAAATTATATTCATTCTTATTATATTCTCTCGCTGCAAATG
>WFZU01000253.1 GCA_015489405.1 Bacteroidales bacterium | reverse complement strand
TCGCAACCCTCTTAACAACTCTTCCGGGAGACAAATATTGTGTAAAATTCGTTGCATCATCAGAAAAAAAATACCGTACCTTTGCCGCAAAATTAAAATTAGTAATCCGGCTTTGCCCCCTGATTCTTGATGACTGCCTGCTATCTTAATAAATACTTGGAAGAAGCAAACGAAGAACCTTATGGCAAAGCAAGATTATAAAAGCATGGACATATGATAGAAAAAATTTGCATCTACTGCGGTTCCAGTGCCGGGAAATCCGTACTTTATACCGAAAAAGCCAAGGATTTGGCGCTGGTTATGGCAAAACGAAAAAAAACGCTCCTCTATGGAGGGGGAGATATCGGACTGATGGGTGTCATTGCCGATATTATGTTGCAAAATAATGCTCCGGTAACCGGCATTATCCCGCATCACATTGTGGATTTGGAAGTCGCTCACCAAAACTTGACAGAACTCATTGAGGTAGATACCATGGCAGAACGAAAAACACTGTTAATAGAGAAAGCAGATGCATTCATTGCTATGCCGGGAGGCTTCGGTACCTTGGATGAACTTTTTGAAACGCTGGTTTTATTCCAACTCAACCTGATTCGCAAACCCGTGGGGCTTTACAATATCAACGGCTACTTCAACATGCTATTGCAATTTATCGATCACATGGTTGAAGAAGGCTTCGTCCGGAAAGAACACCGGGACAGCATTATCGTCAGCGACGACCCCGAAGAGCTTTTGGACAGACTTAACCAAACAGAACAACTTCCGGTCAGTAAATGGGTAGAAGATATTAAAAAGGAGGAAAATCAATGAAAATAGTAGGAATCACAGGTACGCTCGGTGCGGGAAAAGGAACTATCGTCAGCTATCTGACCAAAGAGAAGGGATTTACACATTACAGCGTACGCGATTTTTTGTTGCAAGAAGTAAAAAGGAGAGGGATGCCGGAAAACAGGGATTCGTTGACTTCTGTAGCGAATGATTTACGAAAAAACAATTCTCCTTCTTATATCGTTGACCAACTTTATGAGCGAGCGAAACGGTCCGGGAAAGACACTATTATTGAAAGTATCCGGACACCGGGAGAAGTTTTATCCCTGCGGGAAAAAGGAGTTTTCATTTTATTGGCAGTCGATGCTGCTCCACAGATCCGTTATGAACGGATAAAAATGCGAAACTCCATCACGGACCATATCGATTATGACACTTTTTTAGCGAATGAAAAAAGGGAAATGACTTCGGATGACCCCAACAAACAGAATCTTAAAAAATGTATCGAAATGGCTGATTTTGTTATCCGGAATGACGGAAGTCTCAACGAGCTATACGAGCAATTGGAAGAGGTATGGGAACGTATTTCATAATTTACAACTATGGAATTTACTATCCGGAAAGGTACTATTAAAGAATGTATAGCGTGCGAGAAACAAATAGCGGAATTTGACTACGCTTACCCGGAAGAAGAATACAGCAAACGCTTTAAAGACACCTATTTCTCTATTTTTGTAGCAGAAATAGACCGCAAGATTGCCGGTTATAAGGTGGGCTACCAAAAAGGGGATTTCTTTTATTCATGGCTTGGTGGAGTGATACCGGCATACCGCAGAAAAGGAATTGCCAAAGCTTTGGCAAAAAAGCAAGAGCAAGATTGCAGAGACAGAGGCATTGAAAAAATCCGTTTCAAAACCTATTTGAAATATGATAAGATGTTAAGATTTGCTTTAAAAAATCATTTTACCATTTTATCGGAAGATAAAAGAACCGGAAAATTAGTATTGGAGAAAAAACTATAGAATTATGAAAGAAAAATACGTAAGACCCTCGTGGGATGAATATTTCAGCAATATGGTAGATGCTGTGGCTACCCGTGCTACTTGCGACCGGGGACGCGCCGGATGTGTCATCGTTAAAGATAAACAAATATTGGTAACCGGATATGTGGGCTCTCCGAAAGGACTCCCCCACTGCGATGATGTCGGACATTTGTTTAAAAAAGTTATACACGAAGACGGGAAAGTTACCCAACACTGTGTGCGTACCGTACACGCTGAACAAAACGCCATTACCCAAGCAGCGCGTCGGGGAATAGCTTTGGAAGGTGCCACTTTATACGTCCGGATGACTCCTTGCAGAACATGTACAATGCTGATTATCAACACCGGTATTAAACGGGTTGTGTGCCAAATGAAATATCATGCCGGCGAGGAGTCGGAAGCGATGTTTAAAGAAGCGGGGATTCAACTGGATTTCATCTCGGAAGAAACCTTGAAATACGACAAACAATAGTAGTACATCATTGGACGGCGTCTCCCACCCGGATATAGCGCATCATATTGACGGCTGACACCGCTCTGTCCGAGAAGAAGTCAAAGCCCGGATAAATGCTGAATATCCCCCTGTTTTTCTGCTCCGGACGGCAGACCAATAGTAATTTTTGCCCGTCCGACCGGTTGCAAATCTCGCTATACGAATAGACGGCACGATAGCCGTCATCAGCCGCTATCACCACCAAGCCACGGCGAATATTATCCGGAGTTCTGCGAACGAGTTTTCGCCAGTATTCACCAAGGTCAACGCCGGTAAAAGGGTGTGTGGAATGCAGTCCCAAGCCCCTTCCGTAAAAAACCATATCCATTGTTTGCGGTATCATACCGCCGGGATTCCTGTGCAAAATTTCCACTTTTTCACTTCCGTCAAAAACCTCAACCTCAGGAGAATACAATGGATTTTTCCCTTTGATGACTCTTAAGTCAATAGGATAAGAGCGAATACTTATTGTGGTAGGTTTTGAAATGTTGCGCGAGGAATAAAAATCATGACCGATGACCAACTTACTCTCCCTCGGGAAAGTCCAAGACGGCTGGGTACGAGCAGGATAAACCGGCATTACTTGGGTGGTTATAAGAATATCATTCCGGCGGTTTGCAAAGAATATTTCTCCCCAACTCAATACCACTTTCTCGCCCTTCTCATTCCCAATCTCAACATATAAATCCGTAAGGGGACGAAAACCGGCTGCATTCTTTTTCCGGATATGAAAAGTATTGAGAATCTCCCGCAACGCATATCCGCGATAGCGGAAAGCTCCTGCAAAGACATCTGAATCATGCTCATTGACAAGTTCTTTTACAATCAAACTTTGCAACGACATGCCTTGAAAATCAACTTTTCCCGGATGTTCCACTTCCCCTTTGACGACAATATCGTAAGTTCTCAAAGGATAAAGATTTTCATTGTCAAAATAATCGTTCGTTTGGTCTGTCGAATCTCCGGCTTGAATTATAATATCCGAAGCATGGAGTTTTCGTTTGCAAGGACAGGGTTTATTTTCCGAACAAGACCAAAATCCGGTTAGAAAAATCAGCATAAATAACAACCTCCTTGATCTCATCTGTATAAACCGGTTCTGCAAATCCATCCCTACAAAACTTTCAACAATTCCCTTTCTCGCTCCCTCTTGTTCCGGGGAGAGGCCAAAACATTCTATCTTATTTCGCATGCAGTTCTTTTAATTTTTTCTTAGCCAGTTTATGATCGGGATTAATTTCCAGACAACGTTTCAAATCCTTTTCGGCACTCTCTTTTTGATGTAATAATATTTTACAGTACGCCCGGTTGTAATAGGCATTCGCATAATTGGGATTTATCTTAATGGATTGGGTAAAATCATTGATAGCCTCCAAATATTTTTTATAGAAAACCAAATTGATATAACCTTTGTTATAGTAGGCTTTGTCAAAGCGGGGAAATTTCTTAATCAAGCGGTCGTAGGT
>WFZU01000252.1 GCA_015489405.1 Bacteroidales bacterium | reverse complement strand
TCGGAGATGTGTATAAGAGACAGTGTCCATACCAAGTCAAATATAGGCACAAAAGTAAACAAAAAAAAACTGCGAAAAACTACGATTCTTTTTCTATCCTTTCGAGAATCTTCTTTTTCTGTTCTTCACTCAATTTTAATTCTTCCCGGGTGGAGGAAAGCATCTTGGAGATATTTCCGGTCATCAAATGACTTTCCACTTTGTACAGGCGGCAATGTTTACAAGTCATCAAGTGAAGCTTTAAATCAAATGTTTCTTTAAAACCTAAGGATGTGTATTGTTGTTTGTCAACGAGATAGGTTGCCTGCTCACAATTGATCATCATCTTCATCAGTATGTTTTTGATACGGTTTTGCAAATTCTTTTTCATGGCAACTATCTTTTATTCATTAATTTTTCAATACATTCTCTCAATTTTAACCGGGAACGATGGAGGATAACCCAAATATTGGATTCGCTAATTTGCAATTCTTTTTGTATTTCTTTGTTGTCTGCTTGTTCCACATGCTTAAGTGAAAATACGGCTTTCCATTTTTCCGGCAGATAGGAGATACAAAGGCGCACAAACTTCATCACTTCCTCGTCCGATGACCAATCTTCATCCATATCCCACGGGTGCGGGACTCTGTTTTCTTTCCAACGTCCGTGCATAAATTCATCCTGAATAAAGGGGCTGTCAAATTCCACCAACTGCTCTTTGCTCCTGAACTTTCTCCGGTAATAGTCAAAAATCTTTCGTTTTAAGATGGACGTTAACCATGTGCGCTCATTGCTGTCCCCATGAAAACGGTCCTTGTTTCTGTATGCAGCCAAAAATGTCTCCTGCAGTAAATCTTCTGCCAGATCTTTTGACGACAAGCGGCTCATAGCAAAATTGTAAAGATAGTTTCCGTGTTTCTCTATCCACAATTTGGGTTCCAATATTTTCTCTGTCTCTTTTTGTGTCATAGCAATTTTCTTACTGCGTTGCAAAGGTATGGTTTTTTTTGGCACAAGGTGGCGGGCTGTTTGTCAAGATACCGGGAGTGACGAAAACAGCAAAACAATGCTCCCTGAAATATGGAAGCATTGTTACAAAACTTGGCGGGATTACAAAATGATCAATCACGGGATTTATGAATAAAATAATCGATACTCCATTTTCCCGCACCATACACCAGTAGGGTAAACAACATAATCATATAGTACAAAGGAATTTCATAGCCGTTGCTCCCCGCTTCAAAACCGTTGGCTAGATGCACCGTAAAAATGGCAATCAACATCACAAATATCAAGGGGATACTGATTAGGCGGGTTCCCAGTCCCAATATGAGCAGGGCGACTCCCAGCGCTTCCACCGTTCCGGCGATATAGGCATTAACATAAGGAAAGGGATAGCCCATGGACTCAAACCATTCTCCGATAGCATGCATATTGCTCCATTTCATTTTTGCCGGACCGTAGAAGCCGTAAGCCAACACCAACCTCATCAACAATAGAGGTATGTCTCTCATGCTTTCCATACTCTTTGCCAAGACTTCACATACGCCGGTTAATTTACATTTCATAATATTTTGTTTTTTTATGATTGACTGAACTCGTTTATTTCAATATAATATTTTCACTATCATCTAAAACCTATCCAAGGGAATATCTACTGTTTGGGGAAGAGTTGATTGCCCCGGTACCATTCTGCATTTGTCCCGTACCGGAAGCAATCTTGCATTTTCCTCGCTTCTCCCTGCTTCCCCCGCCAAACAGTAAACCTAAAATGAGGAGTATTCAACACCTGACATCCTTGCTAATAACTCCCGCATTTCCCCGTCCCGCATTTCGCTTCTTTGGACTTCTCTTTCGTCTGTTTACCGGCTTTCGGGGACATTTTTGAGTCTTTTGTTTTGTTGCCACCGCATTTTCCATTACCACATTTTCCGTCCCCACATTTTCCGTCTCCGCATTTAGCTTTTCCTTTTGCGGATTTTTTGCTGTCCATTTTTGCCGCTTTGTCATCTTTGTTTGCCTTGGCATCTTTGGCACCGCACTTTCCGGTACCGCATTTGCTGTCCAAGGATTGCCGGTGCGCATTCAGAGCGATCTGCGTTTGTGTCGTTTTTTGTTTCTCTTTTGTGCCGGAAGAGCCAAAGGCGTAACTTAACATGATTCCCAGAATGACTACTCCCAGCAAGATTCCTGATTTT
>WFZU01000251.1 GCA_015489405.1 Bacteroidales bacterium | reverse complement strand
TCCGGGGATTTTCTTTACGAGCGACTGAATGTGCTGGACAGGGAAGGGATAGATACAGTGGTCAAAAAGTACCGGATAGATACGATTTATAATCTTGCTGCACTTCTTTCCGCCAAGGCGGAAGAGTTGCCACATCTGGCATGGGACATCGGTATTCATGGTCTGTACAATGTGTTGGAAGTAGCGCGCGAAAATCAATGTGCGGTATTTTTCCCCAGTTCTATCGGTTCGTTTGGACCGGATACGCCTAAGAATAAGACTCCACAAGACACCATTCAGCGTCCGCAAACGATGTATGGTGTTACGAAGGTTACCGGTGAGTTATTAAGCGACTATTATCATAAGCGTTTTGGTGTGGATACACGGGGATTGCGCTTTCCCGGGCTTATCTCCTATAAAACATTGCCCGGAGGGGGTACAACGGATTATGCCGTGGAGATTTTTTACGGAGCTTTGAAAAATAAATCCTATGTATGTCCATTAGCTCCGGATACGGCTATGGATATGATGTATATGAGAGATGCTTTGGATGGCATGATCCAAATAATGGAAGCGGATGCTTCCCGCCTCATTCATCGCAATTGCTTTAATGTTACGGCAATGAGTTTTACTCCTGAAATGATTGCTGCCGAAATACGAAAACATATTCCGGATTTCCGGATTTCCTATGATATAGATCCGGTTAAACAGTCTATTGCGGACAGTTGGCCTAATTCGTTGGATGATTCCGCTGCGCGAAACGAATGGGGGTGGGATCCAAAGTTTGATTTGGCAGCTACGGTACGCAGGATGTTGGAGAAAGTGCGTGTGTAGCAGGTCTTTATTTTCCGTTAAACAGGGTAGCCGTTTTGGCGGCTCCAGCAAAGACAAAACTTTTCACGGCATCGACAGCGAGCGGGATGCGTTTTTGCAAAATCTCCCTTTCTTCCGGGCTCCACTTGCCTAACACAAAATCAACTTGTTGCCCTTTTGGGAAATCGTTCCCTATGCCTATTCTCAGACGGTGAAAACGGGATGTCCCGAGCCTTTGGATAATGTCCTCAAGTCCGTTATGCCCTCCGGAGGAACCTTTGGTGCGCAAGCGTAGTTCGCCCGTTTTGAGGGCTAAATCATCCACGATAATCAATATTTTGTCCAAGGGTATTTTTTCTTTTTCCATCCAGTATTTCACTGCCTTTCCACTCAGGTTCATATACGTGGAAGGTTTGATGACTACCAAAATCCTGCCCCGGTATTTTATCCTCCCAACAGCTGCATAGCGTTCCGGACGAAATGTTGCTTCTTCCTTTTCAGCGAGCAGGGCATCGGCAACCTCAAAGCCGATATTATGGCGTGTCTCTTCATATTCTGTTCCGGGATTCCCCAGTCCTACGATTAAGTATTTCATATTTTCTTCTTCAATACCGCCGGAAAACATTTTCCGGTGAAAAAAACGTATTATTTTCATCCTGCAAAAATGCAAATAAAATAGGTGTGAATATAAAAAAAGCTGCTCCCACTAACGGAGCAGCTTTTTTTTATTTTGACTGAGAAGAAATTAGTCTTTCACTTCTTCAAAATCAACATCGGTTACCTCATCATCACCTCCCGGATTGGAGTTCGCTTGTTGTTGTCCTCCGGCGTTTCCTTGGGGACCTCCTTGCGCACCGGCTTGCTGCGTTGCTTGATACATTTCTTGGCTGGCAGCTTCCCATGCTTTATTCAATTCGGCGGTAACTTTTTCGATTTCAGCCAAATTTTCCGCTTTGTGCGCAGCTTTCAACTCATTGAGAGATTTTTCGATAGCCGCTTTCTTTTCTGCGGGTATTTTGTCTCCAAACTCTTTCAATTGTTTTTCCGTTTGGAATATGAGCGCATCGGCAGCGTTCAGTTTGTCCACTCTCTCGCGAATCTTTCTGTCCGCTTCAGCATTGGCTTTCGCTTCATCCCTCATTTTTTGGATTTCCGCTTCCGAAAGACCGGAAGAAGCCTCAATACGAATCTTTTGCTCTTTGCCCGTAGCCTTGTCTTTGGCACTGACATTCACGATACCGTTGGCATCGATGTCAAAAGTTACTTCGATTTGAGGTACTCCTCTCGGAGCAGGCGGAATATTGTCCAGGTTAAATCTTCCGATAGTCTTGTTTTGATTAGCCATTGGGCGTTCACCTTGCAAAACATGGATTTCTACGGAAGGTTGATTGTCCGCCGCCGTAGAGAAGATTTCGGACTTCTTAACGGGAATCGTCGTGTTGGCATCAATCAATTTGGTAAATACGCCACCATAAGTTTCGATCCCGAGAGAGAGCGGAGTAACATCCAACAAGAGTACGTCCTTTACTTCACCTGTCAAGACTCCTCCTTGAATAGAAGCTCCGATAGCCACTACTTCGTCAGGATTTACGCCTTTGGAAGGTTTCTTGCCGAAGAATTTTTCGACTGCTTCTTGAATGGCAGGAATACGGGTAGAACCTCCCACCAGAATCACTTCATCAACTTCGCCTACACTCAATCCGGCGTCTTCCAGTGCTTTTTTACAGGGCTCGATGGAAGCCGTAATCAAATCGTCTATCAGTTGCTCAAACTTGGCACGGCTCAATTTTTTTACCAAGTGTTTCGGTACCCCGTTTACCGGCATAATGTACGGAAGATTGATTTCCGTTTCCATGGCGCTGGAAAGTTCAATTTTAGCTTTTTCAGCAGCTTCTTTCAAACGTTGCAAAGCCATCGGGTCTTGGCGTAAGTCAATGGCGTGTTCTTTTTGAAATTCGTCCGCCAACCATTGGATGATGCGGTTGTCAAAATCGTCTCCACCCAAGTGGGTATTTCCATTGGTGGATTTCACTTCAAAGACACCGTCTCCCAAATCCAGGATGGAGATGTCAAAAGTTCCGCCTCCAAGGTCGTACACTGCCACCGTCATGTCCTTCCCTTTCTTATCCAGACCGTAAGCCAGGGCGGCTGCCGTGGGCTCGTTGATAATACGGCTCACTTTCAGACCGGCAATTTGTCCGGCTTCTTTAGTGGCTTGACGTTGTGCATCGTTGAAGTATGCAGGTACCGTAATGACGACTTCTTTGACATCTTGTCCCAGATAGTCATCTGCCGTTTGTTTCATTTTTTGCAGAATCATGGCAGAGATTTCCTGGGGAGTATATTTACGATCGTTGATAGCCACCATCGGCACATCGTTGTTTCCTTTAACCACTTTGTACGGTACACGGGCAATTTCATCTCCTACATCACTGTACGATCTTCCCATAAACCGTTTAATGGAAGAGATTGTTCTTTCCGGATTGGTAATCGCTTGCCTTTTGGCAGGATCTCCAACCAAACGTTCTCCATTGTCTGTAAAGGCAACTACGGAAGGAGTTGTCCTTTTTCCTTCGTTGTTAGGAATCACCACCGGTTCGTTACCTTCCATTACAGCAACACAAGAGTTGGTCGTTCCTAAGTCAATTCCAATTATTTTTCCCATAATTATTATGTATTTTTTTTGTTTCTACTAAATTATTAAATCATCCTCCCCCTGTCAATCTTTGTGCCAAGTGGAAAAAATGTGGTGATTTATGTCATTTATTGCGTTGTTCTGCCAAAAAGGCAGTTGAATCTATTGGATGTGGGAAAATGTTGCCATTTTTTTCCTTTTTGATGAAAAGATATTTAGAGCTTGTCTATAATGTCCGGCTTCTGCGTTACGCTCGTTCTGAAACCAGTCATTTCGGCAAGCTCAATGCATCGCATTGACGTAAGTCAACTCATTGATTTTGAGTATTTCGCAAGCCTTGTTCTTGAACATTCCAGCCTAGACTCCCCGGCTTTATAGACAGACGCTATATAGCCAAGTCAAGTATATTGGGCGGATGCTATATGCGCCGGTTTATTTTACCAGAAGTTTGCGGCTTTGTGTCGAATTTCCGGAGGATAATCGAAGCAAATAGAGTCCGCTGTGCATTCCCAATTCTTGTATGGAAAAAGATTTTTTTTGTCTCAAGGAAGTGCACCATACTTTTTTTCCGGTCATATCATATATGCTAATATCCGTTTCTTTGTACTCTCCCGGGTCGATAGTCAGGCTATTATTAACCGGATTGGGATAGACCTTGTAATTGTCTTCCGTGGAAGTTTGTGTGGAAATAGCCACTTGCGGGTCAAAATAATCAAGTACATCCAAAAAGAGGGCATCTCTGTTTTCTGCACTATTTATCTTGGCAGTTGCAAAAGTAAAGGTTAACATCTTCGCATCATCTTTTTCAAAATACAAGCCCGAATAATAATTGCTGAGGACATAGTCATCCGGACCCATTTTATACACAGGGGAGGCTTCGGGGCGGAGAATTAAGCCGTCGGCATACCACAGCGACTCCCAAACCCATTGTACCGGAGTGAACGAACAAATATCATTATTTACTGCATCCATTTGCGATACTCCCACGCCGCCGTCATCTGATTTGGATTGAGCGGCATAAGTCTGTATCCCCAAATAATCGTACACAAAATCACCTTCCGCAAAGTTTTTTGGTGCGCTGCCATACACGTCATACAAAAAATCAAGCCCTTGCAGCCAGAGTGTACCCCCGTTGTCAAGATATTGTTTTAAAGGTTCATTGAACACCGGCATATCCGGATTGGAGACGTCCCACAGATAAAGATCTACACCATCGTTTCCGGTGTACCAAATCACCATATCGTAGCCTGACAAAATCAGCGATGAAGGATAGGTGTTTTCACTGACGGCATCAAAAACGGTATAATTTACTCCCAGATTATTAAGGGTGGAGTCTATGGCAAGATAGCGCTCCGGTGTATTGGCATTGTCGTTTACCAAAAGAATGTGATAGTCCGTTTCTCCTTGTCCCGAAATATTTATCTCGATAGAATCCGTAAGATTGGTGCCGTCAAGACTGGTAACTTTGACCCATAGATTCCCGTTGTTGATGCCATTGGCTTGTACAAGACCATCTTGCGTAACTGTTGCGGTAGCCGTACCCGGAATGATTTCCCAAGTAACCAGAGGGATGCTGGCATTTGCCGGTGAGTATGAAACTGCCAATTGCAAACTGCCTTCCTCTTCGCTTATGGTCGTTTCTCCGCTTTCGCTATATACTTCCACACTGCTTAGGGGAACGGTAATCCCTGTGCCGAAGTTGTCAAAATAGTCCAAGCCGTCTGCTATCAACTGATTGAGGTGTGTTTGGGAGTCCAGCCGGGCTGTTTCAAAGGCAAAGGATATTACTTTAGAATCTCCGTTCTCATTATATATTGCCGGATAAAAACCGGAAAGGATATAAGAAGGAGGTCCCATTTCGTACAAATATTGGGCATTGCCGGTACCTATCAGGGCATCTACATACCACATGGTGGAATATTGCCAATATACTGTATTCAATGAAAAAATGTCATTGCCGGATTGGGAATCCAATTGCGGTACTCCCTGCCCTCCGTCATTCACGTAGGATTGTCCGTAATACGTATATATCCCGAAATAATCATACAGAAAATTTCCGGGCGAAAATAATGCCGGACCGGCTCCGTATTTGTCAAATAACCAATCCAAGCCTTGTACCCATAGCATTCCTCCGTTATCAAGGTAAGATACAATAGCTTCATTCTCCGTATCATTTCCATTCCAAAACCATAAATTATTACTATCATTTCCGGTGTACCAAATGACCAAATCAAATGCTTCCAGCATCGCTTCCGTGGGAGAGGCTTGCAAGGCGACCGCATCAAAATAGGAATAGTCGTAGCCGGCAGCGGTAATGGCGGTTTTAATTTTCTCAATCCGTTCGGTATCAGTGCCATTGTCATGCACTAACAGAATGCTTAGATTGGCATAGGAGTGGAAAAGAGAGCCCAATATCAATACGAAGAGAAACCCAATTTTTTTCATAGAATATTCGTTTTTATCAAAGACTGCAAAAGTAGGTATTTCCCCCCAAAGAAATTTTGAAAACGGTTAATAATACACGGAATACTATACTGTCAAGGTTTTTCTATGCCATACGTTTTGCATTATGTCTTTTTTTGTCTTTTCAAGAAAATAATGAATGTGAAAAACATAAATCCATTACTTTTGCCGAAAAATTTTACATCGTGAATGAATTTTCGTCCGGTTTATTGCAGAAGGCGGTAGATGAGATTTCCGGACTTCCGGGGATAGGTAAGCGCTCGGCATTGCGTTTGGCATTATATATTTTGAAAAGGGATCGTCATTTTGCGGTGAGTCTCGGCAAATCGATTATTGACCTCAGGGAAAATATCAACTATTGCAAAAGGTGTCATAATATTTCCGATACGGATATTTGTAATATCTGTGCCAATCCCAAAAGGGACGGCAAAACGATATGCGTGGTGGAAGATATTCGAGATGTGATGGCGATAGAGAATACCGGACAATATTTTGGATTGTATCATGTGTTGGGTGGAGTTATTTCTCCGATGGAAGGAATCGGTCCGGAGGAATTGCAAATTCAATCTTTATTGGAGCGAAGCGAAAAGGAAGATATCGAAGAAATATTTTTGGCACTTCCGGGAAGTGTGGAAGGGGATACGACGGCTTTTTATATCTATAAACTATTACATAACAAGGGGTTGCGCTTCTCTTCTATTGCCCGGGGAATTGCCGTCGGAGATACATTGGAATATGCCGATGAGGTTACGTTGGGACGTTCTATTGTGAACCGGCAGGAATACCGGCAATAAATCCCCGGAAAGTGTCCTTTTGCCGCTCTTTATGATTGCTTGAAAAAAGCCCGGAAAGTTTCTGTCAGCGGGAAAAACAAAATTCTAGTAGTTAAGAAAATTATACCTAATTTTGCGAAAAATTGTGTTGTACTATGGACAATCATTTGAAGATATTCAATTCGCTCAGTGGGAAAAAAGAGGATTTTGAGCCTCAGGCTCCTCCTTATGTGGGTATGTATGTTTGCGGACCTACGGTGTATGGGGATGCACATTTGGGGCATGCCCGTCCGGCTATCACTTTCGATACCGTTTTCCGGTATTTGAAACATACCGGGTATAAAGTGCGCTATGTCAGTAATATTACGGATGTGGGACATCTGGAACATGATGCTGACGAGGGAGAGGACAAGATTGCCAAAAAGGCTCGTCTCGAATCTCTCGAACCGATGGAAATTGCACAATACTACACCAATCGTTATCATGAAGACATGCGGCGGCTAAACGTTCTCCGTCCGAGCATTGAACCTCACGCTTCCGGTCATATTATGGAGCAAATAAAGATGGCGGAGGAGATATTGGAAAACGGTTTTGCGTATGAAATCAACGGCTCGGTTTATTTTGATGTTGTCAAATATAACGAAAAGCATGATTACGGCAAGCTCTCCGGACGAAAGCTCGAGGAGATGATTTCCAATACCCGTGAATTGTCCGGACAGGACGAAAAAAGAAATCCGGCGGACTTTGCCCTCTGGAAAAAAGCCGAACCCGTGCATATTATGCGTTGGGAGTCGCCCTGGTCAGACGGATTTCCGGGCTGGCACTTGGAATGTTCTGCCATGGGCAGAAAATATTTGGGCGAATCTTTTGATATCCACGGCGGCGGGATGGACTTGAAATTTCCCCATCATGAATCGGAAATCGCCCAGTCGGTGGCGGCTACGGGCAGAGAACCCGTGCGCTATTGGATGCACAATAATATGATTACCCTTAACGGGCAAAAGATGGGAAAATCCTTGGGCAATGCCGTCTCTCTCCGTCAGTTCTATTCCGGAGAACATCCGCTCTTGGAACAAGCCTATGATCCTATTACAATCCGCTTTTTTATTCTGCAAGCACACTACCGGAGCACGCTGGATTTTTCCAATGAAGCCCTGCAAGCGGCAGACAAGGGATTGCGTAAACTCTTTGCGGTCTTTCAGACGCTCGAACAAATCGAAGCGGGGGATACTTCCGGATTTGATGTTGCGGGCTTCGAAAAGAAATGTTATGCGGCGATGGATGATGATTTCAACACCCCTGTTTTAATAGCTCACCTTTTCGATGCGGTCAAAGCAGTCAATGCAGCCAAAGACGGTCATATCAGTTTGTCGTCAACGGATATTGAAAATCTGAAAAGATTGTTTAATATTTTTGTCTTTGAGATCTTGGGATTAGTCAATACACAAGAGAGCAAACATGAGTCTTTTGATAAAATCATTCAACTTCTCATCGACATCAGACAAGAAGCACGAAAGAATAAGAACTTTACACTTTCGGATAAGATTCGTGATGAACTCAAAGCAAGCGGAGTGATTCTCAAAGACGGGAAAGAAGGGACGAGTTGGACGCTTGCATAATTGCTAACTAAAAAATGAAATAAGATGAAAACAAAAATTTACGCTTTATTAGGCATTTTGATGATGTCCGCTATTACTATACAAGTAAAATCACAGGAGATTCCCAACGGAAATATGGAGGGCTGGTCGGATGTAACCGCTTATGAAAATCCGGTATTATATGAGACGTCCAATTTTCATATTTATAATTCGGGTGGAGAACTCAATGCCATCAAGACTACGGATGCACAAGATGGCAACTACGCTCTGCAATTGACGACCAATCCGGCCCCGGAAGTCAATGTCAACGGAATGGCTTTTATCGGATATCCGGGGACAAATACCATTTACGGTGGTGTGCCTTTTAATAAAAAACCTACGGCTGTGAAAGCTTGGGTGAAATACGATGTGAAAGACCTGGATACAGCGAATATTATCGTAATATTCAAAACCTCCACGTATGTGAACGGTATCGCAAGAATGCAGTTTACCGGAGTACAAACGGATTATACCGAAGTAACGATTACGCCTACCTGGTTTTTACCTTATACCATTCTGCCGGATACGATGGCTGTGGTTCTTTCCAGTTCGACCCTGGAAGAAGAGGTAGATCCTCAAGTCGGAAGTACGATTACGATTGATCATTTTTCTTTCGTGGGGGTGCCGGACGAATTTCCCAATTATTCGTTTGAAGACTGGGAGTCCGTAAGCCTCGAAGAACCGGATTCGTGGATTTCATCCAATGCTTTTACGTCTAACTCAACAGGGGCTTCCGTACTGAAAACCGGGGACAGCTATGAAGGTAATTTTGCCTCGCAAATCATTACCCAAAAGACCATTTGGGGTGATTATACGGGCTTTTTGGCAAATTGTTATGTAGGAAAAGAAGATATTTACGGAGGAATGCCGGTCAATGATAACCCGCTTAAAGTCAGTGGCTATTATAAATATACGGGCATCGACTCCGATTCTGCCCTGTTGGTAGCCCGGACTACCTATTTTGATGAAAGCACTAACCAAAGTGAGATTCTTGAGGAGGTGTTTGTAAAATTGGGGAATGCTTCCGAATATACGCCTTTTGAAATTCCGTTTCAACATACCGGAGCGCCCTTGGCTGATACTTTATCCCTGGTTTTTTCATCGAGTGATTATTCCATCGAGGAGAATGTGCGTTTGGGCAGCAGTCTGACCTTGGACGATGTCTCTATCATTTATGAGTCTGACAATGTTGCCGAAAATGCGTTGAGCGCCGGGGTCTCTCCCAATCCGGCTACCGGTGAGATTCGTTTTCAGCTTTCTCACCTCCTGGACAAGTCTATGAAGATACAAATATTGGATGCCAAAGGGGAAGTCGTTAAAACTCAAACGGTTAATGTTCGCAGTATGACGACCTCTATGGATGTTTCCGCTTTACAGCCGGGCATCTATTTCTACCGTTTGACGGGAGGAAACAAGCCGCTGGAAGGTAAATTTATCATTCAATAAGCTATGTCAAAGCGATATTCTCTCATTTTTTTGTGGGTATTCGTTTGCCTTTCCGGTGTGAGTGCGCAAACGGATTCGTTGGCTGTCTTTATGCCCTATATCGGGCTTTCCGCCCAATTGCCCGGAGGGGATATGGCTGAACGTTTCGGTACCAACGGGGAATTGACTTTGGGCGGTCGTTTTAAGACCAAAAACAATTGGCTATTGGGAGTGTCATATAATTATATTTTCGGCAACCGGATTAAGCACGAAGACGCATTGTTTTCAAATTTGAAAACGGTGGATGGAAATATTATCGACAATACCGGTTCTTTCGGTTTCCTTTCCGTTTACGAGAGTGGTTTCTTTGTGGCTGCGGAGCTTGGAAAGATATTTCCGTTTCAAAAAGAAGAAATCAATAGCGGGATATTTTTTTCATTGAGTCCCGGCTATCTGTTGCACCGGATAAAGATTACGGTAGAGGGAAATAATATTCCCGCTCTCAACGGGGATTACCGTAAGGGGTATGACCGTTTGACCGGAGGCTATGGACTGCAAGAACGTCTCGGCTATTTTCACTTGGACTCCTACAGCAATATTGCCAATTATGCTATATCCTTGGAAGTCTTGGAAGCCCGGACGCATCCTATGCGGAAAATTAATTTTGACACCATGCAGCCGGATGCGGTTGAAAACCGTTTGGATATCCTGTTTGGGATTACATTGGAATGGATGTTACCCGTTCGCCGGGGAAAACCCCGCAAATATTATATTAACTAGAGTCTGTCTATAATGTCCAATAACTTCGTTACGCTCATACTCAAAACTTCATTGACAAAAGCCAACTCCTTGGTTTTGAGTGTTTCGCAAGCCTTGTTCTTGAACATTCTAGCTCAGACTCCGGACTTTATGGACAAACACTAACTAAGGAAAACGTATGAGAAGTTATTATAATACCGCTATCTATACAGCACGTTTTTTTATACATCTTCACAGTCGTATCAACGAAAAGTCTAAAAAGTGGGTCGAAGGAAGAAAAAATATTTTTAAACGACTGAAAAGTGAGATCGGTGGTAAGGACAAATGGGTCTGGTTTCATGCCTCCTCCGTGGGAGAATTTGAACAAGGACGTCCTGTGATAGAGGCTTTTAAAAATGAGCACCCCAATTACCGGATTATTCTTACTTTCTTTTCTCCCTCGGGCTATGAAGCTAAAAAAGGCTATCGAGGTGCCGACTATATCTGCTATCTGCCTATTGACACCCCTACCAATGCTCACCGCTTTATCAGTATCCTCAAACCGGAGCTCGCTTTTTTTATCAAGTATGATTTCTGGTACAATTATTTGCACGAACTGAGTAAACGGAAAATTCCTACCTTTTTTGTATCCAGTATTTTCCGGGAAAATCAGTATTTCTTTAAATCTTACGGCAAGTGGTTTCAAAAACATTTCCGGAATGTGGATTGGTTTTTTGTGCAAAATGAGCAATCCGCCTCCATTTTGAATAAGTTTGGCATTTCGCAAAACTCGGTTTCGGGAGATACCCGTTTTGACCGCGTCCGAGAAATTCCGGGCAAGCCGGACCGCTATCCTTTGATAGAGAAATTCAAAGGCAAATCACATCTCTTGGTAGCCGGTTCTACGTGGGAAACGGATGAACGATATGTACAGCACGTTTTACAGCTTCCGGATACCAAATTGCTTATTGTACCCCACGAACTCAACAAAAAACATATTTCGTCGCTCTTCAAGCGATATGAACAGGAGGGAGTTTTGTTGTATTCCGCATTGCGTCCGGAGGTTTCCTTGGGGGAAGCCAAAGTGCTTATCCTGGATACGATGGGTATGTTGTCGAAGGTATATAGGTATGCCGATATTTGTTATGTCGGAGGTGGCTTTGGTGCCGGTATTCACAATATTCTGGAAGCTGCCGTGTATGGGAAGCCGGTGCTCTTCGGTCCGAAACACGGGAAATTCCGCGAAGCCGGAGAACTCCTCGAAAGGGGAGCGGGCTTTGAAGTACGGCATGGCGACGATATTAAGGCGATAGCCGGAACATTATTAAAGGATGATGTTCTCTATCAAAATGCTTCCCGGCAGGCGGCTCAATATATCCGGGAAAATCTGGGAGCGACCCGGCATATTATGGACAAAGTAAAGGAATTTCTTCCCTCCGGAAATGCAAAATAAACTCAGGGTATTGTCATCGGAAGACGGTTCTTCCACGATAATGTGTGAAGACTTGCAAGAAACCTATCATTCCGTGCATGGGGCGGTGCAGGAGTCCCTTCATGTTTTTATCAAAGCCGGACTTCAAAAATTCTTGTCATTGCACCCGCAGAGAAAACAAATCCGTATATTGGAGATTGGTTTCGGTACCGGATTGAATGCCCTTCTTTCTTTCCGGGAAGCGCAAACGGCAAAAGTTTCACTGTGGTATCACGCCATAGACAAATATCCCTTGCCACCGGAAATTCTTGCGAAATTGAATTATGGCGAAGTTTTATCTTGCGAAGCGCTTTACAGCGAAATAAAGGAGGCGGCATGGAATCGTATCAATCCCGTCGCAGCGCATCAATTATTTTTGGAAAAGCTTGATTTGTCGGAATTTAGGAGTAGCTATCAATATGATTTGATATTTTTTGATGCTTTTTCTCCCGACAAGCAGCCGGCATTGTGGAGTCCGGCGGTCTTTGATAATCTTTTTGCGCATACGGTGCCGGCGGGCATACTGACGACCTACTCTGCCAAGGGACAGGTACGGAGAAATATGCAGGCTGCCGGATTTCGCGTCGAACGTATTGCCGGACCTCCCGGAAAGAGGGAGATGTTGCGTGCTACGAAAGTCGATGTTTGAAATCAAATGAAAACCGTATAATATGGTGCTCGTCTATGAAGTCAAGAGTTTTAGCCGGAATGTTCCAATTCGAGTTTGTCTATAATGTCCAATAAAGCGTTACGCTCGTTCTGAAATCAGTCATTCCGGCAAGCTCAATGCATCGCATTGACAGAAGTCAACTCCTTGGTTTTGAGTATTTCGCAAGCCTTGTTCTTGAACATTC
>WFZU01000250.1 GCA_015489405.1 Bacteroidales bacterium | reverse complement strand
CTTAATAGTTTATCGCAAATAAACGATGATTAAACAAAAATTTTTTTATACGGAGCAAGTGTTATTATCAAAATGAATATCCAGAAAATTACAAAATAGAGCCTTGGCGATTTCCCAATTTTCTTGGTGGATACAATATTTTACTTTGGGAGGATTGACCTCGCCGCTGATAAGTCCGGCATCTTTGAGTTCTTTAAGGTGTTGTGAAACCGTAGATTGGGCGACCGGTAATACATCCACTAAATCGCCGGTGAAGCAACTGTTTTGCCGGTTGAGATATTGCAATATGGCAATCCTGATAGGATGTCCCAACGCCTTGGCAAAACGCGCCAATTGTTGAACTTCTTTCTCCTGCATTTCTATTCGTTTTATTTTCATTTTGCAAAATTACAAATTAATTATCGTTAATCGCAAATTTACGATAGACTTTTTTTAAAAAAAATCCGGAGGACTATATGAATGCTGTCCTCCGGAGAATTTAGTATTAAAATTGTGTTTAATTTATGAAAGAAATCCTTCGCCTTTCAGACTCTCTACCCAAGCTTGAATCCGTTCTCCGGTCTTATCGTCCTCATTGTCTTGATCCAGGGCGAGTCCGACAAATTTTCCGTCAATCTCTGCGGGAGATTCTTCATAATCGTAACCTTCGGTAGAAACCTTTCCGAAAAATTCCGCTCCATTATTCTCTATCAGGCGATATAGTTCTCCCATGCCTCCGACAAAAGTATCACCGTATGAAACCGAATCCCCGACTCCAAACAGCGCAATCTTTTTTCCTTTCAAATCGGCTTCTTTAAGCTGATCTACAAAATCTTCCCAATCGTCTTGCAAATCGCCTGAACCCCAGGTGGATGTCCCCAGGATAATACGCTCATATTCCATTAATTTATCCATTGACGCTGTAGAAACATCAATAACATCTACTTTGTCTTTTCCGATAGCATCGGCGATCATCCCTGCTATCTCTTCCGTGTTTCCGGTTGTAGAACCGTAAAATAAACCTATATTTTTCATATTTTTTCTTATTTAGAATGTTTATAAATAAAACATGTTTTTAGCCGTATTGTTCATTGAATTGATAAAAAATTAAATGGTTGATAAAATAATGGCTATTTGTTTTTACCGGTTTTCGCCTGTCAGCTGACCGTCTTTTGTGTGTTGGAACGATTTATTTGAACCGCGTAAAACTTTTTATTTGGATTTTGGTCATCATCTTAATAAATACCTAATTTTGCGGCGGATAAAAAAAGAATGAAATATGTATTCCAACGATTTATTAAAAAAGACGGCAGACAATATCCGCATCCTCTCGGCGGCAATGGTCGAGCAAGCCAAATCCGGTCATCCGGGAGGTGCTATGGGAGGAGCTGATTTTGTAAGTGTTTTATATACAGAGTTTTTGCGTTTTTCTCCTGAGGACAGGACGTGGGCGCTCAGGGATCGCTTTTTCTTGGATCCGGGACATATGTCCGCGATGTTGTATTCCATTCTGGCAATGACCGGCACTTATTCTATGGACGACTTGAAACAGTTTCGCCGGTGGGGGAGCCCTACGCCGGGGCATCCGGAACTGGATGTTAAAAGAGGTGTTGAAAATACTTCCGGACCGCTTGGACAAGGACACGTGATGGCGGTCGGTGCGGCTATAGCCGAAAAGTTTTTCAGAAGCCGCTTTGGCGAATGGATGAAGCATAAGATCTATACTTATATTTCCGACGGAGGAATTCAAGAAGAAATTTCACAAGGAGCAGGGCGTATTGCCGGACATTACGGATTGAGCAATCTGATTATGTTTTATGATGCCAATGATATTCAATTGGCAACTACGGTAAATACGGTTACCAGCGAGGATACCGCCCAAAAATATCGCGCGTGGAACTGGAATGTCATTGAAATCAACGGCAACGATATTGATGAAATCCGACTGGCTCTCATACGTGCCAATGAGGAACAACAGCGTCCTACCTTGATCATCGGTAAAACCGTCATGGGAAAAGGTGCCGTAACGGCGGAACATACTTCCTTTGAACATCAAGTGTCCACCCACGGGCAGCCTTTGAGCAAAGCCGGAGCCTCATTTGAAGAAACCGTGAAAAATCTTGGTGGCAATCCCGAAAATCCTTTTGTCATTTTTGACGAAGTCAAGGAATTATTCCGGCAAGTCTCGGAAGACAAAAAAGTTTTTGTTGCACATAAAGAGGAAGAATATAAGGCGTGGAAAGCTGCTCAACCGGAGATAGCCGCTCGCTGGGAAGCTATCGTAAGAGGAGAAGTCTTACCGCTTGATTTTCATAAAATTGAATTGGGTGAAAATATGGCGACACGCAATGCTTCGGCCAAGGTATTAGGCAAGTTTGCAGAGACGTATGATAATATGATTGTCATGAGCGCAGACCTTGCGAATAGTGATAAGACGGATGGTTTTCTCAAAAAATCCGCTGCCATTACTCCTTCCGATTTTAGCGGAGCTTTCCTCCACGTTGGAGTCTCCGAACTGACCATGGCGAGCCTTGCCAACGGGATGGCATTGCATTATGTGTATCCGGTTTGCGGAACTTTCTTTGTGTTTTCCGACTATATGAAACCGGCGGTCAGAATGGCGGCATTGATGGAATTGCCCGTAAAATATGTTTGGACACACGATTCGTTCCGTGTGGGAGAAGACGGTCCTACACACCAACCCATCGAACAGGAAGCTCAAATCCGTCTGATGGAGCAGATGCAAAATCATTCCGGCAATCCGGCAATGTTGGTGCTTCGTCCGGCGGACGGAGCGGAAACTGTCGTCGCTTGGGATATGGCTATGGCTAACCAAAATTCGCCTACCGCTCTTATCCTCTCTCGCCAGAATATCAAGGATTTACCTTCGGAACAGCCGCGTATTGAGGAAGCTTTCAAGGCAAAAGTCGGTGCGTATGTCGTGGTGAAAGAAGAACAGCCGGACATTGTTCTTTTGGCTGACGGTTCGGAAGTGAGTACGTTGGTAGATGCAGCAAAGATTTTGCAAGAAAAAAATATTAAAGCACAGGTGATTTCGGTCATTTCGGAAGTCCTGTTTCGCCGGCAAGACCCGGACTATTTTGAAATGATACTCCCCGCCGGAGTAAAACGCTTCGGACTGTCATCGGGGCTCCCCGTTACGCTTCAACATTTAGTAGGCGATACGGGTATGGTTTATGGAAGGTCTATGTTTGGAGCTTCCGCACCCGCTGCAGTGTTAGATGAGAAATTCGGATTTACACCGGAATCGGTGGCGTTGGAGATTGAAAAGTTTTTATCAAAATAAGTTGTAGTGGAGTATATGGAATAAGCTTGGATTTCTTAAATCCGCAATGCTACTGCGTTTAAAACGTGATAATAAATACAAACGATTAAAACAAAATTTTGCATCGGCACAACGTAGAAATTAATGTAATAAATAAATGACATACAGGGAATTAACAAATCAGATAAAACAAAAAAAATCTTTTCTCGCCGTAGGATTGGACACGGATATACATAAAATTCCTGCGCATTTGCGGGAAACGGAGGATGCGGTATTCGTATTCAATAAGGCTATCATTGACGCTACTCACGATTTGTGTATCAGCTATAAATTGAATACGGCTTTCTACGAGGTATATGGCAGCGAAGGTTGGGATATTCTCAAAAGAACCATACAATATATAAAGGATACCTATCCTGATATTTTTGTAATTGCGGATGCTAAAAGAGGGGATATTGGAAATACCTCCACGATGTATGCCCGGGCGGTGTTTGAAGGATTAAACGCCGATGCGATTACCCTCTCTCCTTATATGGGGCGGGACTCGATAGAGCCTTTTTTGCAATTTGGCGGAAAGTGGGTTATCCTGTTGGCGTTGACTTCCAATGAAGGGGCATCCGATTTTCAGTTTATCCGCGACAGCGAAAGACAGGAAGAATTATTCAAGTCCGTATTGCGCACGGCTCAGACGTGGGGAAGTCCTGAGAATATGATGTTTGTTACCGGCGCTACGAAGGCGGAAAAGTTTAAGGACATTCGGGCGATAGCCCCGGAACACTTCCTGTTAGTCCCCGGCATTGGTTCGCAAGGCGGAGACTTGCAAAAAGTTATTGAATACGGAAAAACGAAAGATACCGGCTTGATAGTCAATTCGTCCAGAGGCATTATTTACGCCTCCGGCGAAAAAGATTTTGCGGAGAAAGCAAGGGAAAAAGCTTTGTTTTTGCAAATGGAAATGGCAAAATATATATAAATCAATAAGCACAGATAGATGAAACAAGAAGAAATAATCATTGTAGATTTCGGTTCTCAATATACGCAACTTATCGCCAGAAAGATCCGGGAGTTGAATGTTTTTTGCGAGATTTATCCATATCATCATTTACCCCCGGTGGGGGAACATATCAAAGGAGTCATCCTTTCGGGAAGTCCGTATTCCATTTATGACGAGGATGCGCCCGAAATTGATTTGTCGGTCTTCCGTAAGAAAGTGCCGGTCTTGGGAATATGTTATGGTGCGCAGTGGTTGGTAAGCCAAGACGGAGGAAAAGTGGAAAAGTCCAAAATCCGGGAATACGGCAAAGCCAATTTGGTCTATATGGATGAGAGTCCTCTGCTCCGGGGAGTAGAAAATACGCAGGTCTGGATGTCGCATGCAGATACGATAACGGATATTCCGCCGCATTATGAGATTATTTGTTCCACTGCCGATGTGATTGCCGGAGGCTTTAAAGTGCAAGGAGAGGAAACCTACGGCATACAATTTCATCCGGAAGTGTATCATAGCCTTGACGGACAAAAGATTTTGCAAAATTTCACGCAGGGGATATGTCGTATGAAAGCGGACTGGACACCGGATTCGTATATCGAAACCACGGTGAAAGCTCTCCGTGAACAACTCGGCGACGACCAAGTGATATTAGGACTCTCGGGCGGGGTTGATTCGACGGTGGCAGCGGCTTTGCTTCATCGTGCTGTCGGAGACCGTATGACCGGTATTTTTGTGGATAATGGATTGCTGCGCAAAAATGAGTTTAAGGAGGTTTTGGAAAATTATAAACAGCTGGGATTCAATGTAATTGGTGTCGATGCATCGGCGAAATTTTACAAAGCCTTGCAAGGCATCAGCGACCCGGAAGCCAAACGCAAAGCTATTGGAAATACCTTCATTGAGGTCTTTGACGAAGAGGCTAAAAAAATCCAAAATGCCAAATGGTTGGGGCAAGGAACGATCTATCCGGATGTGATAGAATCCGTGTCGGTCAAAGGTCCTTCGCAAACGATAAAATCGCATCATAATGTAGGCGGATTGCCCGATTATATGAAGTTGAAATTGGTAGAACCTCTGCGTATGTTGTTTAAAGATGAAGTGCGCAAAATCGGTAAGGAGTTGGGACTGCCTCAATTGTTTTTGGGCAGACATCCATTTCCCGGACCGGGCTTAGGTATCCGGATATTGGGAGAAATTACGCCGGAAAGGGTACGCATATTGCAAGAGGCTGACCATATTTTTATACAGGGGCTGATAGAACATCATCTTTACGATGAAGTATGGCAGGCGGCAACGATACTGCTTCCCGTCAAGACCGTCGGCGTGATGGGAGACGAACGAACGTATGAGAGTGTTGTCGCCTTGCGTGCCGTAAGTTCTACCGACGGGATGACTGCCGAATTTGTCCATTTGCCCTTTGATTTTTTGCAAAAAATATCGGGAGAGATTATCAATCGAGTGAAAGGCATCAACCGCGTGGTCTATGATATTAGTTCCAAACCACCGGCTACTATTGAATGGGAATAATTTATGATAGTGCTGCACAATAATATTTCTTTTCTTAAAGAAAAAATATGCTAAAAAGAAGTCTCATAATACTGTTTTTGTTGCCGGTTTTGCTACTTAATGCTGAAGTTAGCAGCGATACGATAGTTTCGACGGAAAAACATAATTTCAAAGATTTGATTTTGCCTTCCTTTGTTTCCCTTTCGGGAGTTGCAATTCAACTTTCCGGTAAAAAAGTTGATTTTCAGGGATTTCTGCATCGTAACATAGGAACTACTGCCACACACATTGACGATTATCTGCAATATCTTCCGGCGGTTCAGGTGTTAGG
>WFZU01000249.1 GCA_015489405.1 Bacteroidales bacterium | reverse complement strand
AGAACTTTTGAAGGGCAATCTACGACGCAAAAAATAATCTTATACTAATCCATTATTTTATACTTTTGCACTGATTTTCAATTGGCAAGTATGGCTTCCGAAGAGTATAAAAAGTTTTATAAAGCGGCAGAGCAAAAAGCGTTTGATTTGGAACATCGAAAGACGATTCGTTTCAATATTTCCCGTTATAATGCGGCGGTCGAGAGGGGACGTGCTCAGTTTGCCGATTTGCCATTAGCCAAAAAGCGTGCTGCACACGTAAAACAACGGGTCGTTAACAATCTGGAGAAGTATCTCAAAGAGTTTGCGGTAAATTTTGAAAACAACGGCGGAAAAATCGTGTGGGCTACCGATGCTGCCGCTGCCGTCCGGGAAATCCTGAATGTTGCACAGCGTGCGGAGGCTAAATTGGTGGTCAAATCAAAGTCTATGACTACGGAGGAAATAGACATCAACGATGCGCTCCAAGAGCAAGGTATTGATGTGTTGGAGACCGATCTCGGTGAATATATCGTGCAGGTAGCCGGCGAAAAGCCCTACCATATCGTAACGCCGGCGATGCATAAATCCAAGGAGGATATTGCGGCGCTTTTTCACCGGAAATTCGATACTCCCGAAGACAGTACACCGGAAGAACTCACGGGTTTTGTCCGGAAAAAGCTGCGGGAGAAGTTCACGCAAGCCGACATCGGGATTACCGGTGCTAATTTTTTGCTGGCGGATACCGGGTCTATTGCCTTGACCGAGAATGAGGGGAATGCCGTCATGTCTGTTGCCTTTCCCCGGATTCATATTGCCATCGCCGGCATCGAAAAAATCCTTCCTTCTATTACGGATTTGGAGCTTTTCTGGCCCTTGCTTGCTTCGCACGGTACCGGTCAACATGTAACGGTGTATAATTCCGTCATCTCCGGTCCCCGTTCCAAAGAAGAGATTAACGGTCCGGATGAGATGTATCTGATTTTGATTGACAACGGAAGAAGTCATTTGCTTTCCAAGCCTCTTCAGAAAATAGCTTTGTCTTGTATCCGTTGCGGCGCTTGTCTCAATGCCTGTCCCATATACAAAAATATCGGCGGGCATAGCTTCGGGACGACCTATAGCGGACCTGTCGGCTCCGTCATCACGCCGCACATGAAAGGGATGGACAAATACGGTCATCTGAGTTTTGCCTGTTCGCTTTGCGGCGAATGCGCGGAGGTCTGTCCCGTCATGATTCCTTTACCGCAGTTGTTGCTTGAAAACCGTCACGAGTTTGTGAAGGAAAAAAATGAAGGTTTGCTCGATGCCGTATCTATGAAGGGATTTAATTTTGTGATGAAAAAGCGGAAAAGGATGGATTTTTTCGGAGCGAAGACCAAAAATTTGGCTTTGCGCCTTTTCTTTCAAAAGGTATGGGGTCCCGGGCGGGAACTTCCTCCTATTGCTCCCCGTTCGTTTCGTGAAATGTATAAAGAAAAATACGGATAATCTTTTCGCTTGCGCACAAGGCGGTTTTTCTCCTCCGGGGGAGAAGGGAAGAAATCCGTAAATAATGCAAAATGAAATATGATTAAGAAACGGTAGTCCCGCAAAAGACTGAAAAATGAACGAAAAAGAGAAAGCGGCACGTCTGTCCATATATTCCAATGCGTTTTTGATTGTCATCAAATTGTTTGTAGCCTTATTGGGAGGGTCGGTTGGAATCATCTCCGAGGCGATACACTCCATGGTGGATATTCTGGCTTCTTTCATGGCTTTCTTTTCGGTTCGTATCTCTTCCAAACCACCGGACGAGGGGCACCCCTACGGGCATGGCAAATATGAAAATGTTTCCGGCGTGATTGAGGCAATGTTGATTCTGGGTGCGGCTGTATGGATTATTTATGAAGCCGTAAAGAGGTTTTTGTATCCGCATCCCACGAAATATGCTTTGTATGGATTTCTGGTGATGTTGATTTCCATGCTCGTCAACATTTTTGTTTCCCGCAAATTGTATGCTGTCGCCCGGAAATATGATTCGGTTGCTTTGGAAGCGGATGCCCTGCATTTGAGAACGGACATTTACACCTCCGCCGGCGTGGCTTTGGGCTTCGGTCTATTGTATCTCACTTCCTATGTGTGGATTGATCCGCTGATAGCTTTCTTGGTCGCACTCTTGATTATCTATGAGGCAGTCATGCTGATTAAGCAGGCTTTTTCTCCCTTGGTGGACACTCGCCTTCCCAAGGAGGAGAGCGAATTGATTCGCCGTCTGTTGGAAGACAAAATCAACAGCCTTCCCGGCACTTCCTATAAACAATTGCGGACACGTAAATCCGGTTCACACAAATACGTGGATTTTATTTTGATTGTCCCCGGCGAAATAAGCGTTTCCATGGCTCATTTGATTTGTGATCAACTCGAAGAGAGCATTCGCAACGAAATTTCAAATGTGGATATCAATATTCATATCGAGCCCCACAAACCGGACAACATCATCCCTCCAGCTCATTCTTAAATCTGAAACCCAAGCGCTTGGAGGTTGGCAATTGTTTATTGCGCTCTACTACATTGCTGATGGTAATATGCTCTACATAAGGCATTCCCGGTACGTGCAAATCAAAATCCACAATGTATCGCACGACATCTTTTATCAGGCTGTCCACAAAATCCTTTTCAAAAACGGAAGTGGAAATCAGCGGGAAAGAATGAAAACCGAAATGATGGGATTCCACAAAATAGTGCATGTCTTTGTTGATAAATATGCGGGCTATCATATTGCCGAAATCATTCAGCCGGTTGTATTTGAAGGAGTCGTTGAGGAAGTTGTAAATAGAAATGACACTAAAATACGAGCGACTTCGGTCTTCCTTGATATAGGGAACTTGGTAAATCGAATGCTTGTCCGGAAAGGTAAAAACATTGGAGTGCATCAAAAATAAGGCAACATCTCCCGCAAAGCGGATCCGGACTTCGTATTCCCCGATATTATCCACATATACCGGAATTTCCCTGGTTCTGGGGTCGGGAAGTTTTTTGTAGTCTTTGACCAATGAATTGCCCGCCTCACGAATGAGTTGCAGCCCATTCAAACCCTGTTTGTATACTTGCTGTTTTAGCGTAGCTTTGTTTAAAAATTCCGTGAAAAGGTCGTCATTAGGATTAAGTGCACTCATATTATTGAATTTATTCAAAAGTGAAAGTTAATTGAAATATTTTGGAAGATAGCTTATCCAAGCCATTGGTGTAGATATTGTTTTCCTGTTTTATCATATCCATAAACCCGTAGGACATTTTCAACTCGGTGCCCAATTTGAACCATTCAAAGTAAAAATCAAAGCCTACGCCCACTTCTCCATATACATCAAAGCGCTTGAGTTTGACCTGTGTGATTTGCGTATTTTCTTTTCTTTTAAATTGGGCTGCCAAGTCAATGCGGGGACATACGCCGCCTATCAAATAGGCACGGTAATTATCCAAGCGGGCAGACTTGTATTTCAACAATAAAGGAAAATCGACAAAGGTGGAAGCGATATTTTTCTTGATATTTTTAAAAGATTGAATGCTGTCCGAATAGGTGTTGAAGCGGTACAATAAATTGCGTTCGCCGAAAGAGAGAGAAGGGATAAAACGCAAATCCAAATAAGTCCCCAGACGAAGATTCCCTACGATTCCTACCGTGAAACCTATTTGCGGCTCATATTCGATACTGTAAATATTGGCGGAGTCCATGGCAAAATCTTTTACGGCGGAGGACAGATAGGTGTCAAACTGGTAATTTTCTTTCGGGTCGATGACAAAATGCATCTGATTTACCGCCAGGATAAATCCGAAATGATACGGCCGGCGGTCATAGGAAGGCATATTAATCATTCGCTGTCCCATTATCGAGCTGTGGGAAAGGAAAAGTCCTGCCAAAAATATGATGCTGAATACTAACTTACTTCTCAAATTCCAATGCTGTTTTTAATATACCGACAGAAAACGCAAAATCCCGTCTCTTTATTTCAGTGCAAAAGTATTTATTTTATCGAATGCCATTCATAATCTTGCTATAAATTTTTTCAATAATTTTCCCCTGTATGAAATAAAATTTTTATTTTTGCCGAAAAATTAAGCAAATGGGGAAATTTATCGTATCATTGATGTTTTTATCGACTGCTTTTTTAAAGCTTCATTCCCAGCAGTTTGTACAGACGTTTTTGAATGCTCCGGGTTCGGATAGCGGCTCGGTTACTTGGATTGACTTTGACGGAGATGGCGATCCGGACATATTGATTACCGGGAAGGATGCTTCGGGATTGAGTCATACATATCTTTATGAAAATAATAGTGAAGGCGAATTTTCGATAATCTCCAATTCCGGGCTCCCGGGTTTGTCTTTTTCTTCCGTTGCCAAGGGAGATTATAATAATGACGGCTATGAGGACCTATTGATGATGGGAAATGCTTCCGATGCCTCCACTCTTACGGATATCTATACCAGCAATGCCAACGGCAGTTTCACTGCTCAAGAGCTTGATTTTGCCAAAGTCTATGACGGTAGTTGCAATTTTACGGACGTAAATAATGACGGCTACCCGGATGTTTTCCTCAGTGGATTTGACAATCTGAACTCCGTTCCTGTCTCCAAACTGTACGTGAATGATCAGAACGGGGGATATACGGAAGTTTCAAATACGGGTATTCAGCCCGTATATAGTTCGGCTTCGGCTTGGGCGGATTTTGACGGAGACGGATGGCAGGATTTGTTTCTTTGCGGTGCCGGTTTTTCTCCCGACTCCGACATTGCCATTGTGTATAAAAACAATGGAGACACTACGTTTAGCGTGATGCAGTCCTTGACGGATGTCCGGATGGCGGATGTCGCTTTGGAAGATTATGATCAGGATGGTGATATGGATTTGTTTTATGCCGGATATAGTTTTTCGGCTTCTTCAAGAGTAAGTTTTTTGATGCGCAATGACGAAGGGGTATTTACGCAAGTGGCGAACAATATCATTGGGGTTTCCAATCCCGCCTTGGCGTGGGCGGATTACAATATGGACGGGAAAACGGATATTTTCGTCGCAGGCGCACATCAATTATCTGAAAATCAGTTGGTTGCAAAGCTTTATACAAATACGGGAAATGACACTTTTGAAGAGGCTGAGGTGGACTTTCCCGGATTGATGAGGGCGGATGCCGCCTGGGCGGATATAGATGGAGACACGGATATGGATTTGGTTTATTCGGGGACTACCGATATTAGCAAAGGAAACAATCACACTTATTTTTTTCGCAATGACATTATCAATGATGCCGGAGGACATCTAAATCCGGAGAAAATATTCATCTATCCCAATCCGGTGCAGACCGGACTTCGCCTTTCGGTTTTCAATCATACTTTCGACAAACTTTCGATACTCAATATTTTAGGACAAAAGGTATGGGAGAAAAGACATTTCAATTCTTCCAATCCGCTTAGGCTTCACAGCCTGAAACCCGGGATTTATTTCCTTCGCTTGGAAGAAAACGGCGAGATATTGAACCTTAGGTTTGTGAAACAATCTTCCCGTCATCCAAAGTGATAATTCTTCTGGCGCGCTCGATGACGCGTTGGTCGTGGGTTGAGAAGATGAAAGTAACCCCTTCTTTTTCATTGAGATTTTTCATGATGTCGAGCAACTGTGCGGTAGCTTTGCTATCAAGGTTGGCGGTCGGTTCGTCGGCTAAAACAAATTTGGGTTTACTTGCCAAAGCTCTTGCCACGGCGACCCGTTGTTGTTGACCGCCGGACATTTGGGCGGGTTTTTTGTGTATTTGTTCTTGAAGCCCAACGGCATTGAGCAGTTCGGTTACGCGTTGTCTTCGTTCCGCCTTCGGGCGTTTTTGCAGCAGCATAATAAATTCCGCATTTTCATAAGCCGTCAATACGGGAATCAGGTTGTAGGCTTGAAAGACAAACCCAATATGATGGAGCCGGAAATCGATGAGTTGATTTTCGGAAAGACGGGCGATGTCGTGTCCGTCAACCAAAATTTTCCCTTCTGTAGGACGGTCCAGCCCTCCGATGAGATTGAGCAAGGTGGTCTTTCCGGAACCGGAGGGTCCCACGATAGCCGTAAATTCTCCGGCTTGAATACGGAGGTCCACTCCGTCCAAGGCTTTCACCTCAATTTCGCTCCCTTTATTGTAGTATTTTTTTAGATTTTGAGTTTCTATGATATACATAATATCTGTTTTTTTCTTGTTCAACAATGCATTGATTTATATCTCTTTAATGGCTTCTACCGGTTTGGTATCGAGTGCTTTGCGGGCTGGGATTAGCGCTGCAACGAAAGTGGTCAGCAGCGTCAGCAGGGTGATGCTAACATAATAGTGCGGGT
>WFZU01000248.1 GCA_015489405.1 Bacteroidales bacterium | reverse complement strand
TATTTAATTACTTTTGCAATGTTAAACATCTAACATAATTGTTATGAAAGTGCTTCCTGAAAAAACAGTAGAAAGATTGAGCAAATACCGCCGTATTTTGAATGTCGAATATGAACGCGGAGAGCGATACATTTTTTCACACGAATTAGCCAATCTATTGCATCTAACGTCAGTGCAAGTGAGAAGGGATTTGATGCTTATCGAGTATTCCGGCTCGCACAAAAGGGGGTATGAAATAAAGTCCCTCATCGAACATATCGGCAACATCATAGACCCCAAAGGAGACATCAATATTGTCATCGTAGGAATGGGTAATTTCGGAAAGGCTATCGCCCATTATTTCAACAAACGGGGAAAACATTATAAAGTCATTGCCGGATTTTACCGGAATGCCAGCCATTGTTCTACCGTTTTTGACGGTATCCCTTGCCTTCCCATTTCCGAACTACAAGATTTTATTCAAAAAAATGATGTCAAAATGGGCGTCATCACCGTACCGCCCCAACAAGCCGAAATCGTGATGCACCAACTTGTGGAAGCCGGCATTAAAGGCATTCTCAACTATACACCCAAACCCCTGAAAGTACCCGAGGGCGTATTTCTTGAAGAATATGATGTGATTACCTCTTTCGAAAAGGTAAACTACTTTATCGGATAAGACACGTCAAAAAAGTTTGTTATACATCTTAACATTTCACCTCGAAAGAGAATGTATCTTTGCTAACAAAAAGAAGAATATGGTAAAACATGTCGTAATGTTCCGTTTCAAGGACGAATACAAATCGAAGATGCAAGGAATTAAGCAAGCACTGGAAAGTTTGGAAGAAAAAATTCCGGAGCTTTTGACGATGGAAACCGGCATAAATCAAAGCGAAAGAGCTACGGCTTATGATTTGGTTTTAATCAGTGTTTTTAATGGTTTGGACGAACTAAACGCATACCGGGTTCATCCGGAGCATCAAAAAATCGTGGAAAAACTGAAAATATATACTTCCGCTTCCGCAGTAGTGGATTATACGGTTTAAGCATCTCATACCGAAAGTTTCAGCTAAAATAGCACCAAATACCATTTTAGAAAATAGATTGCGCACATAGCGCTTTTGCAGGCGAAATAGCAAGTATTTCAATTTATATTGGATACATTTTAAAAAATTACTACCTTTGCCCTCGCAAAAGAGAGTGCTATGTTTAAAAAGATTTTAATTGCTAACAGAGGGGAAATTGCCGTCCGGATCATCGAAGCGGCTCATCAATTGAAAATACAAACCGTGGCTGTTTTTTCCGAAGCAGACCGGAGTGCTTTGCATATACGGAAAGCCGATGAGGCGTATCAAATCGGAAATGGCAATGAGCTGAAAGACACCTATTTAAATATAGAAAAAATTATCGAAATAGCCAAGGAAGCAAAGGTGGACGCCATCCATCCGGGCTATGGATTTTTGGCTGAAAATCCGGATTTTGTGGCTGCCTGCGAACGGGAAAATTTGGTTTTCATAGGACCACATACCCGTGCCATACAGTTGATGGGAAACAAGATAGAATCCCGCGCTTTCGTCAAAGAAATAGGTATCCCGATGACCGAAGCCGTTACGGGAGACTTCCAAACTTTGATGAAAGCCGCCGAACATATCCCTTTCCCATTGTTAGTCAAAGCAGCTGCCGGCGGTGGCGGCAAGGGAATGAAAATTGTCCGCTCGCACGAAGAACTGTCCGGAGCTATTGAGAGTACCTCACGCGAAGCTGCCAATTATTTCGGAGACCCGGCGGTATTTGTCGAAAAATATGTAGAAGAACCCCGGCATATCGAGATTCAAGTAATCGGGGACAAGCATGGCAATGTGGTTCACCTGTTTGAACGGGAATGTTCGATACAAAGAAGACATCAAAAGATTATTGAGGAGAGCCCTTCCCCGACATTGACTCCGGAGGTCCGGAAAAAAATGTGCGAAGCTGCCGTAAAGATTGCCCGGAAAATTGAATACAACAGTGCCGGTACCATTGAATTTTTGGTCGATAAGCAGCAACATTTCTATTTTCTCGAAATGAACACCCGGATACAAGTGGAACATCCTGTAACAGAAGAAGTTACCGGTGTTGATTTGGTAGCGGAACAGATTTCGGTGGCAGCCGGTAAGCCATTATCATTCCGTCAGGAAGAAATACAACAAAAAGGACACGCTATCGAATGCAGGATTTATGCCGAAGATCCGGCAAATAATTTTCTGCCCTCTCCGGGGGATATTCTGTTCATCGACCCGCCTGCGAAAGGGAGAATAGATGCTGCCATTGAAAAACCGGTGACCGTACATAGTTTTTACGACCCGATGATCAGCAAACTGATAATCCACGCCGGAGACCGCAATGAAGCTATCCGGAAAATGGAGTCGGCATTGCGACATTATGCCATCATAGGCATAAAAACCAATATCCCTTATCTTATCCAACTCGTCCGTTCGAACGCATTTCGTGAAAACAAGATTTCGACAAAATTTTGCGATCTCCATACGCCGCAACTTTTGGAAATGATAGAGAAAGAAAAGGAAGGAATATCCAAAACACTGATTTTCAGCAGCTATTTGGCAATTAGCATCGAAGAAACAAACTTGCAAAGGAAAAAAGAAAGCGCTAACAAAAGCCTTTCGATATGGCAAGAGATAGGATTTTGGCGCGAATATCCAACGATTTCGGGAAAAGTGGATGGAAAATCTTTCACGGCTGTTGTCCGGCATTTGGACAAAGAGAATAAGCGTTTCGCAGTGCAAAACGAAAATTTTCAAATCCGGATTGATCATCTTCAGGAAGGAGATGCCGGTCTACATATCAACGGTCAGGCTTATTATTTTAAGTTTTTCGCCGCAGGCGGCAAAAATTATATTTTTTACAAGGGGCATATTTTTGAAGTATCCAGAGACGACTATCTCGTCCAACAAGATGTATATGTCTCGGAGGCGGCAGAACGCGGAGATGCAAAAATCGTTTCTCCGATGCCCGGAAAAGTGATTAAAATCAATGTCCGGGAAGGACAAGAAGTGAAAAAAGGTGAGGTTTTGCTCATCGTCGAAGCGATGAAAATGGAAAACAATATTGTATCCCCCAAAGCAGGCGTTATCGAACAAATAAACGTCGCGGAAGGGGATATGGTAGATGGCAAACTCGAATTGCTTCGTTTGGAAGAAAATAACAAATAAAAAACAATAATTATGGATTTTGAACTAACTGAAATACAAAAGATGATACGCGAAACCGTCAGGGATTTCGCAGAAAGAGAAATTAAACCCGTAGCGCAAGAATTGGACGAAAAAGGAGAATTTTCCTACGAATTGACACGCAAAATGGGAGAACTCGGACTCTTCGGGATGTATCTGCCGGAAGAATACGGAGGGCAAGGAATGGATACCTTGTCGTATATTATCGCAGTCGAAGAATTAGCCCGGGTGGACGGTTCGCAAGCTGCCACGCTTGCCGCTCACAATTCGCTCGGCATCGGACCCATCTACTATTACGGAACTCCGGAACAAAAAAAGAAATATCTTCCCGCCTTGTGTACCGGGGAAGGACTTTGGGGCTTTGGGCTGACGGAGCCGGAAGCCGGTTCGGACTCAAGAGGTACCAAGACCATGGCAAGCCTGAAAGACGGTAAATGGCATATCAACGGCTCAAAAATATTTATCACCAATGCAGCAAACAAATTTTCATTAGGTTCTACAATTCAGGCAGTTACGAAAATTCACGATAACGGAAAGAAAGAATACACGACCATTATCGTCGAGCAGAATACGCCCGGATTCAAAGCGGTCGAAATGCACGATAAAATGATGTGGCGCGCTTCCAATACGGCAGAATTGTATCTCGACGATGTAGTGGTGCCCGGAGAAAATCTCCTGGGAGAAATAGGAGAGGGCTCGCATATCATGTTAAGTACGCTCGACAACGGACGCCTGTCCATAGCCGCTATGGGACTGGGTGCGGCGCAAGGGGCTTTCGAACTGGCGTTGCAATATGCGGGCGAAAGAAAGCAATTCGGAAAGCCTATCGGCAAATTTCAAATCAATGCCTTCAAACTGGCGGATATGGCGACCAAAATAGAACTTGCCAGAGCCTTGCTCTACAAAGCCTGTTGGCTTAAAGATGCCGGAAAACCTTTCGGGAAGGAAGCGGCAATGTCCAAGCTCTATTGTTCGGAGATTGCCAACGAAATTGCCTACGAGGCAGTGCAAATTCACGGTGGATACGGACTGATGAAAGACTACGCTATCGAACGCTTTTATCGCGATGCGCGGCTTCTGACGATCGGAGAAGGAACTTCCGAAATTCAACGTCTGGTTATATCACGCCATATCGGGCTGTAATCAGAGCTTGTCTATAATGTCCGACTTCTGCGTTACGCTCGTTCTGAAACCAGTCATTGACCTAAGTCAACTCCTTTGCTTTCAGAACTTCACAAGCCTTGAATTCGAACATTATAGCTCAAGCTCTTGACTTTATGGACAAACACCAATTAGGGTCCGTCTATAAGGTCCAATAAATCGTTACGCTCATACTCAAAACGTTATTTCGGCTGGCTCAATATATCGCATTGATAGAAGTCAACTCATTGATTTTTATAATTTTACAAGCTATTCCTATACAGCAGACAGGCTTGTTCCCGAACATTTTAGCCCGGGGGCTTTTGACTATATGAATAAGCGTTATCCGTACAAATTAGAGTCCGTCTATAATCCGACTTCTGCGTTACGCTCGTTCTGGAACCGGTCATTGACCTAAGTCAACTCCTTTGCTTTCAGAACTTCACAAGCCTTGAATTCGAACATTCCAGCTCAAGCTCTTGACTTTATGGACAAACACAAATTAAACCGGAAAAGGAAATTTCGTCTTTCCCTGTTCGATTTATAATACGCCTGAAAAATACGTCTATAACTTAACAAAAACATGCTTCTCCATCTTCCCATCATATTGTAACACAAGGATATATGTTCCGGAAATCAGTTGTGAGACATCTATGGAAAACGCCGGTTGACTCTGCTCTCCCCGGTATATTGTTTCTCCGTTGGAGTCCGTAATTTGCCATTGCAATTTTCCGGCGGCGAACATACTGTTTTTGGTATAGAGGCGGTTTTTGACCGGATTGGGAAATACCCTGAAACCGGAAGAAAGAAGCTTATGCGCCGGAATACCCAAAGGAAAAATATCCGTTATCGTGAAATCTACCCAAAACAAACCGCTGCAATCAGGGATATTATCCAATAAACTTTGACCTATGGTCGCAGGCGGATCTTCGTATTCTTGCCACCAGGATTGATCTGCCGGATAGCCGAATTGAAAAGCAGACGAAGCGGGAGCAAAGTGCGCTGCCCATTGTCCGTATTCGTCCGTCATCGTACACAAAGGACAATTGCTAAAATTAAAGTCCTGACTATCATCAACAAACAAAATATCTCCGCGATAGCCGGGCGGCATACGGTTGGTCGTATAATGCTTTAAAAAGAGTTGAAAAGCGGGATTGAAAGTTTTCACTTTGGCTTCCCAAGCCGCTGCAAGAGAATCCGATACTGCTTTCCCCTCCGGAAAAAGATTGGCACGATACCACTCGACATCCACACCGAAGCCTATAACACAGGGATGATTGCCGTAATGCCCCAACACAATATCCATAAGGTCGCCCACTTCGGCAGCTCCGGATTCAACCTGCAAAAAGACGTGTATTCCGGTCGTATCAAAATGTTGTAAATAGGCTTCGTCTTTGTCGTAAGATGAAAAATAAATGCTGTCATAGGTATTGCCCGTAGGATTGGGAAAGCTAAGGCTGCAATAACCATTGTCTTGATAAAGACCCACTATCCATATTCCCACCGGGGTAGAATTAGCAAACTTTTCACTCATCTGCACCCCTACCGAAGACCAATATGCCGGTTCGGGAAAATGATGATTAGGATAATTGCCCAACAATCGGGAGGCACGAAATCCGGTATATAATTCCTGTGAATAAAGTACGGAAGAATGGCTGAAAAAGCTTATTATCAATAAAACGATGAGCTTGTAGAATAGAATTTTTTTCATCCGGAACGTTTTTTTGTATTTCTAACGGCAAAAGTAGTGCTATTACAGACATATTTCAAATATTTTTTTGAATAAAACCTGTGATCAACCATCTATTCTACGGAAGGATAAGACGGCTGTTGGTTTGTTGTCCGGAAATCAACACACAAGCGGCAATTTATTTCCGGGAGGAACGAAACAAAAAATCTTTTTCTTCCTTACTCAAACTATTATATCCGGATTTGGCAATTTTATCCAAAATTTCATCAATCCGTTGTTGGTTATCATGTTTTTGCTGATTGTATTCTTCATCGGTAAATTTCATTCTGCCCGACGAGGATACATTGAAAGTATTTTTTTTTCTGCGGGAAAAAAGACCGGCAACCCATTCCAGAAAAGCACTGAAGCCCAAGGTAATATCGCGTCCGCGATGTAAGGAGTAAACAAAAAACCAGCCCAACAAAGCGCCGCCTATATGTGAAAGATGCCCGCCGGCATTAGCGGATTTGATACTCAACAAATCATAAACAAAGAAGAAAATTGCCAGCCAATATATCTTTACGGGACCGATAAGCAGCAAATTCATACGATAGTCGGGAACATACAAGGAAATCGCCACCAAAATCGCCATTACCGAAGCGGAAGCTCCGATGGCATAGGAAAAATAATATATCTGCCCGAAACTGGGAAAAATATTGAAGGTAAGCACATAAAACAAGCCACCGGCAATCCCTCCCAATAAATAAATCGCCAAAAGTTGCCGCTCCGTGAGATATTCCAAAAATATTTTGCCAAACCAATACAACCACAACATATTGAACAGAAGATGCCAAAAACCTTCGTGTACAAACATATAAGTAACAAGTGTCCAAGGATGAAAAAGCAAATGGTGCAGATTGGAATGAATGGCAATGAAGGAAATAATATACTGATAATCAGAAGATTGAAAAAGCCACAAAATATTATCCGCCAGCAACAATATCAGCCACACCGCAACATTGATAATAATCAATTTCCCGAGAATATTATTTTCGGCAAAAAATTGTTTTATCCGTTCCCAAGGACTTGCGGGATTGCCGTAGGAACCATATTGGCGATTATCTGAAAATCTCATGATTGTGTCGATGCTTGTTGTTATTTGAATATTGCCAGTATTTAATCAAGATAAAACCGAAAATCATACCTCCGAGATGTGCAAAATGGGCAATATTGTCTCCAGACACATTGGCAAGACCGGAAAACAATTCTATCAAACCGAAGACAATCACAAAATATTTTGCCCGCATGGGAATAGCAAAATAAATGTATATCAAGGAATTGGGAAACATCATTCCAAAAGCTAACAACAGACCGTAGAGCGAACCGGAAGCGCCGACGGTAGCCGTATTGTACAAAACGTTTAGCGTAGAGAGTTTAGGATCTGTCCAATTGAGTCCTTTGTGCAACAATTCCGCACCGCGCGTTTGGACTTCATTTATTAGTTCCGGCGGAATGTCTCCCAACATACGAATGCGGATATAATTGACCAACAGATTGAAAAATCCGGCTCCGATACCGGTCAACATATAGTAAAGTAAAAATTTGGAAGGTCCCCAAGTCCGTTCCAAAACGCTCCCGAACATCCACAAAGCAAACATATTGAAAAAAATATGTGTGAAATTGCCGTGCATAAACATATAGGTTACCAATTGATAAGGATGAAACAGAGAGGAAGCCCAATAGTGTAAACCAAAAGTCTCATCCAAATCAATGTTGAATTGATGTTGTAGTGCAAATTTTGCTAAAAACATAATACCGTTGATAATCAATAGATTTTTGACAACCACCGGCAAAAATGTAAAATTCTGCGGTCTGTAATCCGTCATATATTTTTTCTTATTTTATACATAATTATTTCCGTGAACAGAAGAAAAATCCCGATAAACAAAATACTAAAATACCGGAGCATTTCCACACACGTCAGGGGAATCTTTATCCCCTATTAATATTCCGGCAAAGATAGAAACTTTATACATTAATGTTTCTAAAAAATTATTAAAAGGAAAATATGCAGCGTAGAACGAAAATGCGGAAAGTTCCGGCGTAATAC
>WFZU01000247.1 GCA_015489405.1 Bacteroidales bacterium | reverse complement strand
GGGGTCGTTTTTCTTGCTTTGGTATAGTTGATTAGAGAACGGTATTGTTTTGCGGAGAGCTTTATGCTAATTGTTTTAAACTTTCTTTTTTTTGCCATAGCAAAATTGTTTTTACTTTTACAAAAGTAATATGTTTTTGTTTTTTGAAGATAAACTATGAAAAATTTATTAACAATTTGTCGTGTATTAGTGGGAATCGGATTGCTGGCATCGGTCTATCTTTTGTTTGTGAAAGGTATTTACGGGGCGGATGAAATCAATCACCGGAGGGTGGACAGCTACCTGATTCTCTCCCTTTTTCTATTGGTTGGCTTGCTTATGTCCTTTAAGAAAAGTCTGTATCGCGAAAGTGGTGCGGTATTGATGGTAGGGGGAGTGGTAGCCGGCTTTTACTATTTCACAATGAGCGGGGAAGGGCTTGTTGCCCTGCTGTATGCCGCTCTGATCGTCATCCCCGGAGTTGTCTTTTGGTTTTCCGAAAAGAAATCTAGTCCCGGGGGAGAAGATGCTCCGTGATATAGGAAGCGATTTTTCCGGAAGTATTATTGTTTCCCATTTTGCCTCTCAATAATTTATATTCTTTGAGAATATTTTCTCTGATATCTTCTTTGTAATGAATGTTTTGAAGTTCACGTGAGAGGTTTCCTGTATTGCATTCCTCTTGGATTAATTCTTTGACTACTTCTGTTCCGGCAATGATATTCACCAGGGAAATGTGTTTCAGGTAGGTTTTGTCCACAAGCATATTGGCAATGCGGTAAGTCAGTTTGCTTGTCTTGTACACCACCACTTGAGGGCAGGCGAGCAAAGCGGTTTCCAGCGTAGCAGTTCCGGATGTAACGACCGCAGAATGAGCGTGATATATGATGTTGTAAGTGTTGTCGTAGATGATTTTTATATTAGGAGGATATGAAAAATGTTCCAGAAAGGGTTTTGCTTTTTCCAATCCGGCGATGACGAAATTTTCGTCCGGCGTATTTTGCGCCAGCGCCAGGAGACAGGGCATAATTTTGTCAATTTCTTGTTTTCGGCTGCCCGGAAGCAAAGCAATATATTTGGGCGGAAGCCGGAGTTTGGACATAAAAGTATCATCAGGACGAAATTCGTTCATCCTCTCGATAAGCGGATTGCCTACATATTCCACTTTCAAGCCGTGGGCGGCAAAAAAGTCTTTTTCAAAGGGGAAGATGACAAAAAGCTTATCCACGTACGCTTTCAATTTCCGGATTCTGCTTTTTCGCCATGCCCATACTTTGGGTGCAATATAGAAAAATACCTTGATTCCTTGTTTTTTGGCGTATTTCGCTATGCGGAGATTGAAGCCTGCATAATCAATCAATATCACGGCATCGGGATTGAAATCTTTGATGTTTTGTTTGCAGGTAGAGAAATTGCGTAATATTTCAGGGAGTTTAGCCACTACCTCGCCAAAACCCATAATTGCCAGTTCGCTGATATGCTTTTCAATCTTGGCGCCGGCTTCTTTCATACGGTCTCCCCCCCAAGCACTGATTTCGGCATTCCGGTCCTTTTGACGCAGGGCTTTGATGAGTTTTGCCCCGTGTAGGTCTCCGGAGACTTCCCCGGCGATGAAGAAGTATTTTGCCATAGTTAAAACAGATTAAACTTGAGATGAAGGACAAAGAAAACGAGCATCACGACAAAGGTCAAAAGCAAAGTCCCTGCACCGGCTTTTTCCAATTTATATTTGAGAAAATAATTCCTCATCAATTGTAAGTTGGGGAGCATACTCAACGGAATCAAATTTTTGATACTGATATACGATTCCACGAAATGCATAGATTTTAATAAAAAATTGAGTAATAATATCAGGAGTATGGTAGCCGCTTGAAGGAGAAAAGCAGCTGCAATCCCCGGGAACAACTTATCTTTTTTGAAAAAATTCATAGTATAAACGGTTTATTTATAGTGTGTCAAATCTGTTTTTGAGTTCCGGTATATGCCGGTAGGCGGTGATGTCGATTTGCACCGGAGTGATAGTGATATAGTTTTGTTCTAAGCGTTTTATATCGCCGTTGTCATCCTCTTCCATATCTTTGAAAGTGCCGGTCAGCCAATAGAAAATATTTCCTTTTTCGTCTTTGCGTTCTTCCATCATTTCCTCCCATCTCCCTTGGCTCTGGTGGCATACTTTGATTCCTTTTAGATCTTTTTCCGCTACGGCGGGAATATTGACATTGAGCGCTACATTAGGCGGTAAACCGTTTTGCAGCACCTCTTCGATGATGTGCCGTATATATTTTTCCGCTTCGTCAAAATTGGCATCAGGAGCATAGTCAAGCAGGGAGAATCCGATCCCCGGAATGCCGTCAATGGAAGCTTCACGTGCTGCCGCCATGGTGCCCGAATAAATGACATTGACGGAAGCATTACTGCCGTGATTAATTCCCGAAAGGATAAGGTCGGGATTTTCCCGGAGTACAATCTGTTCGCCCAGTTTGATAGCATCCACGGGAGTACCGGAGCAGATATATTCTTCAAAATTTTCCTCGGTTCTGATTTTTGTCAGGTACAGCGGAATGGCAACGGATACGGCATGCGATTGTCCCGAACGGGCTTGGTCGGGAGCGACTACGACAACTTTTCCGTAATCTTTGGCAATCGCAATAAGTTTGTTGAGACCGCGCGTGTTGATGCCGTCGTCGTTAGTGATTAAGATGGTCTTTTGTTTTTTCATTTCTTTTGATTCATGTCGATGGACAAAGGGGCTGTTGCAGCCGCTTATTTTCCGTAATCGTTTTTTACGTTTCTCTTTTGTTCCCGTTCTTTGATAGCCGCTCTTTTGTCGTAAAGCTTTTTCCCCATAACCAAGGCAATTTCAAGTTTTGCCAATCCTTTTTCGTTGATAAATAAGGTCAAAGGGACGATAGAGAAGCCTCTCTCTTTGATTTTCTTTTCCCACTTTTTGAGTTCTTTTTTGTGGAGCAGCAATTTTCGTACCCGCTTGGGAGCGTGATTGTTATAAGTGCCGTAGGCATATTCGGAGATGTGCATGTTCACGATAAAAAGTTCCCCGTCCTCATATCTGCAATAGGCTTCGGCGATACTGGCTTTTCCGTTGCGTATAGCTTTTATCTCCGTGCCTTGCAAGACAATGCCGGCGACCACTTTCTCTAAAATATGGTATTCGTAATAGGCTTTTTTATTCTTTATTTTTATGTTGTTGTGCATGTACAATCCGAACTTAAATTAAGCCGCAAAAGTAAGAAAATTTAAAGATTCTAATCTTTTATATTAGGAGAAATTACGTAATTTTGCGCTATATAAGTTTTTTTGTATGATTGCAGAATTGGGAAAATATACGCTCTTTATGTATCAGGTTTTGAAATGGCCTGAACGTTGGAGAGTCTTTTGGCGACAGCTTATGGATGAAGTGGACAAGCTTGTCTTGCGTTCGATTCCCATTGTGATTCTGATTTCCATTTTTATGGGAGCGGTAACCTCTATCCAAACCGCATATAATCTTACCAATCCGTTCATCCCTATGACAATGGTCGGATTCACTACGGCAACTTCTTCCATATTGGAATTTTCTCCTACGATAATCAGCCTGATTCTTGCCGGCAAGGTAGGCTCGCGCATTGCATCCGAAATAGGGAGTATGCGTATCAACGAACAAATTGATGCCTTGGAGGTGATGGGTATCAATTCATCCAACTTTTTGCTTTTGCCCAAATTGACGGCTATTGTTTTTTTCAATCCTTTTATTATTTTGATTAGTATGTTTTCCGCTATTGTGGGTGGGTATATTGTCGCTCATTTGACGGGCTTGTATTCTCCTGCGGATTATATCACCGGAATACGCATTGATTTTAAAGTGTTCAATATTGTTTATGCGATGATTAAGACGGTTGTTTTTGCTTTCATTATTTCGAGTGTGTCGGGCTTTATGGGCTATTTTGTCAAAGGTGGTGCTACCGGACTGGGGAAAGCGAGTACGCAAGCCGTCGTATGGAGTAGCATTATTATCATTATTTTTAACTTAATTTTGACTCAACTTTTGCTTTCATGATTGTTGCCGAGGATCTTTATAAGTCATTTGACGGTCGTCCTGTCCTCAAAGGAATAAGTGCCGTCTTTGAGCCGGGGACTACCCATCTGATTATTGGACAGAGCGGTGCGGGAAAGACCGTTTTTCTTAAATGTATTTCCGGACTCTATGACGTCGACCAAGGACAAATATCCTATGACGGAAGGGTGCTTCAAAAACTCAGTAAAAAAGAACGTAAAAAGTTGCGTAAGGAAATAGGAATGTTGTTTCAGGGCGGTGCGCTTTTCGATTCGTTGAACGTGGAGGAAAATATTATGTTTCCGCTGAATATGTTTAGTAAAATGAGTACGGACGAGAAACGGAAACGTGTGGATTTTTGCCTGGACTTGGTCGAATTGTCCGGCAATAATAAGAAAGCGACATCGGAACTCAGCGGTGGGATGATAAAACGGGTCGCCATAGCCAGGGCTATCGTGCTGAATCCCAAATATTTGTTGTGTGACGAACCCAATTCCGGCTTAGACCCCCGTACGGCGGAAGTGATTGATGATTTGATTCACCGGATAACGCGCGAATTTAATATCACCACGATTGTGAACACACACGATATGAACTCAGTCTTGAAAATCGGTGACCGTATTAATTATCTTTATGACGGGAAATTGGAGTGGACGGGCGACAAGGATAGCATTTTGAAGACCGGCAACAAACGGGTCAACGAATTTGTTTTTTCCATGGAATTAACCAAAAGATTGAAGCGGGATGAAAATTAACACCTTGGATATTATTATGTTGATTCCCCTCGCATGGGGGTTGTTTATGGGGTTTAAAAAGGGGCTTATCATTGAATTAGCGTCTTTGATAGCTTTGATAGCAGGGATCTATATAGCGGTGCATTTTTCATTTTTAACGGCGTCTTATATCTCACAATACGTCGATATCTCCGAAGCCTATCTTCCGGTCATATCTTTTATCCTTACCTTTATATTGGTGGTGTTGGCTGTTCATTTTGTGGGTAAGATTGTTGAAAAACTGGTCAAAATGGTAGCTTTGGGATTCTTTAACCGGCTTGGGGGAGCTTTGTTCAGCATGTTCAAATATGCCGTTTTCGTAAGCGTTATCTTGCTTTTGGTCAATAAGTTTATGCCCGGAATTGTTTCCGAAAAAGATAAACAGGGGTCTTATCTTTACGAGCCGGTTGAAGAAATTGCTCCGTTTTTGTGGGAAAAATTAGATAAAATAGACTTCAAAAAAGTGAAAGATTATATGCCCGCTAATGATTCTACGAAAGTTATTTGAATTTCTTTTTTTCCGGATTTGGCGGCATCCTTTTGAACCCTTTCAAATGCATTTAAAATCTCACCTGCAAAGAGACGCCGGGCTGTCCTCTTGAAACGGAGGAGTAGTAAATCATTCCGGGTTGCAGGCGGATACTGAGATTGTCATCTACTTCCCAGTAAAAAAGATTGGCATCGACCGAAGCATCAACGATGTTGAGAATATACCAAAATCCGGTCAGGATAATCATAAAATCCCGGTCTCTCCGGTACGCATCCTTCAACGACCTCAACTTATTGGTGGAATAGCGGGTTTCGTAGTCGTTTACAGGGGGTGTGTTGTCATTCAATAATTTATGATGATAGGCATCTTTAAAGGCTTGATAATAAGAGTTGTTGTCATATATGTTTTTCCCAAAAAAAGCAAAACCTCCGTAAATGAGGGGGATTTTCCAATATTTCCGGTTGTAGGCTTGTCCCAGTCCGGGGAGAATAGCCGAATAAATAGTTGCCCTTTTGGGCGAATGCAGCTGCGTACTGTCCGTGTTTTCGTTTTTTTTGTGTAAAGTATCCGCAGTATTTTGGGCAAATGAATTGCCGGAATAGAGAATAGAAAAAAGCAGTACAATAGTAGCCGGATGAAGAAGCAGGGAGCGGAAAGACATGGTTGCCGGTATTATTTTTGGAGCATTTTTACAATCTCTTCCAGTTGTTTCTCGCTGGCGAACGGAATGCTAATTTTCCCTTTCCCGGGTTTACTGAGATTGATATCCACTTTGGTCTGCAAATGGCTGCTTAATTCATCTTTGATATGACGGTATTTTTCCGGCAATTTCTTGTAGGGGCTTTTGGAAGAACGTTTGACTTTCCTGCTTTTTATCAAGTTCTCGACCTGGCGGACGGAAAGGTGTTCGTTCAGAATTTTTTCCAGCAGAAGGTCTTGTTCGGCAAAGTCTTTAATGCTTAGTATAGCCCGGGCATGTCCCATGCTGATGTCTTCACTTTTTATTGCCAATTGCACTTTGGGAGAGACTTTCAGGATACGCAAATAATTGCTGATAGTACTTCTGTCTTTTCCAATCTTTTGGCTTAAATCTTCCTGCGTAAGTTTCACTTCTTCCAACAGACGTTGATAGCTGACGGCTATTTCCCAAGCATTTAATTCTTCGCGATGAATATTTTCGATGAGTGCCATTTCGAGCATCTGCTCATCATTAGCCAGGCGGATATAAGCCGGAATTTTTTTCAAGCCGGCTAATTGACTGGCTCTGAATCTTCTCTCTCCGGAGATAAGTTGGTAGCGGTCGTAACCCAGTTTGCGAACGCTGACCGGTTGAATGATTCCTTGTTCCTGAATGGATTTTGCCAATTCTTGCAGTGCCGTTGGGTCAAACTCCTTGCGGGGCTGGAAAGGGTTTACCTCAATTTTGTCCAGCTCGATTTCTGCGATGGCTCCGACGACATAGTGCCCGGAAATATCCTTAGAGGTAATATCTGTCTCGGGACTTTCCAGGATAGCGCTAAGTCCTCTTCCTAATGCGGCTTTTTTCTTAGTTGTCATGGTTGGTCGGGATTATTTTTTCTTCGTTGCTGATTCTTGTCATATTATTTTTTTGCAATATCTCACGGGCAAGATTCAGGTAGTTGATAGCTCCTTTGCTATTGACATCAAAAGTGATGGCACTCTCTCCGTGGCTGGGAGCCTCTCCCAAGCGGGTATTCCGGTGAATAATGGTGTCAAATACCATTTGTTGGAAGTGCATTTTGACATCTTCGACGACTTGATTTGCCAAACGGAGTCGTCCGTCGAACATGGTTACCAAGATACCTTCTATTTCCAGTTTGGTATTGAGCCTTGATTGTACGATTTTTATGGTGTTGAGTAATTTTCCTAAGCCTTCAAGGGCGAAATACTCGCTTTGAACGGGGATGATTACCGAGTCGGCAGCCGTCAATGCATTGACGGTAATAAGCCCCAAAGAAGGAGAACAGTCAATGATGACAAAGTCGTATTGCGAGCGTATCTTCTCAATAATATTGCTCAACATAAATTCCCTGCGGTCAATATTTATCATTTCTATTTCGGCAGCTACCAAATCAATATGAGAAGGTAATACATCTACATTCGGAGTTTTGGAATGCAGGATAATATCCTCCGGATTTTCATCTTGAATGAGACAATCATAAGTGCTTTTTTGCACGTTCTGGATATCAAATCCCAGTCCGGAAGTGGCATTTGCCTGAGGGTCGGCATCTATCAGGAGCACCTTGTATTCCAGTACTCCCAATGCGGCTGATAAATTGATAGCGGTGGTGGTTTTCCCTACGCCGCCTTTTTGGTTTGCTATTGCAATAACTTTTCCCATAATCTACATTAATCGACTTTTCTTAACGCAAATTTACGATGAATATGTATGTGAAAAATGATAAGATATTAACAAAAATACGGATGAAATCTTGAATTTGTTAATAACTCCGGGACTGCAACCGGCATCCATAGAATCTTTATTGCGGACGAAAAGTGTAGGTGTATTGATCCTCACTGTCCTTATATTTCACTTTTACTTTGAGTTTCCCGGTTTCCAGGGTAAGAATTTCCATATTGTAATCGCCATTGGTGCCTAAAGTTTCTGTCTCCACGAAGGTCTCTTGACCATGGATGGTAGTGGTTTCGATACTCCCATGGGTCATTTGAATCCAGTCCCGGTCTTCACTGATTTTCCAATCAAAAGTAGAGAGGACTTGAATGGTGGTTGTGTCTTCGTTGTTTATTTCAAACTTCGTGTATGAATACCGGAATTTGTGATTGGCTTGAAAATCCCAAAGGGCTTCCTTTTTATAGGCTTCAATTTCAATGCTCTCTCCGTTTTTCTCTACATTTTCAAGTTGCCAAGTGTTTATCAAATTTTCCTCCATAGAGGCAATTTTTTCTTCATTCTTGGTACAAGCAAGGATACTCAACAGGCTGATACCTACCCACAAAAAAGCAATTTTCTTCATCATTTGTTTATTAATTTTTTGCAAAGGTAATAAAAATTCAGGAAAAAAATGTTTCTCCTATAAATAGTGTCTGTCCATAAAGTCGGGAGTCTATGCTGGAATGTTCAAGAATAAGGCTTGCGAAATACTCAAAATCAAGGAGTTGCCTTTTGTCAATGAAGTTTTGAATATGAGCGTAACGCTTTATTGGACATTATAGACGGACTCAAAATAGTAAAGGTTTCGCTCCAAGCGAAACCTTTACTCAATTGCGGAGCATAAAAAAGCCCCCGTGAGAGAGGGCTTTTTTTATGCTCTTTGCGATAATCCGTTTTAGTCGGCAGGAATAAATTCTACCGAATATACATCCCCATTAGAGTCTTCTTTTGATTTCACTTTAAGCTCACTGTTTTTGAGCTTTAAAATGGTCATTTCGTCATTGGGGTCTGACAGAGCTTCATCAGTCGTTTGTGTTTGTCCTCCATAGGTCGTGGTTGTCTTTGCCCTGCCGTTAGTCAGTAGAATCTTTGTTTTGTCACTGTTGAAATCCCAGTCATAGGTTATATCAGCAACTACGGTATAGGTTTCTCCATACAGTTCATCCGTTATCTCTGCATGCTGGATATATTTATTATCCGATGTAAATTCATAAGTAGATGCATCAATATACGCTTGCTCTTCGGTAGTAAGTTGTTCCTCAACTCCATTTTTGTACAATTTATCTATTTTCCATTTATTCACCAAACGGGATTTTTTGGAACGCAAGCTAAATGCCGGTCCTTCTTCATATTTTCCACAACTTTGAAAAGTTAAGGTGCTCATTACCATTACCAAGGCTAAGAAAAGCCCACTCAATCTAATTTTCTTCATACGTAACAATTTTTATGTTCTTATTTTACTTTAATACCCATTGCAAAGATATACAAACTGTATTTAAGATTTATTCTAAATAACACAATTGTATCTCATTATCCCTCACAGATGTATTGTTGTCAAAATTGGTTGCGTTGAAGTGAGAAAAATTTTTCCGTTAGCGAAAATTTTCTAAATAGTGCTTGTCCATAAAGTCAAGAGTCTGAGCTAGAATGTTCAAGAACAAGACTTGCGAAATACTCAAAACCAGGGAGTTGACTTTTGTTAATGACCGGTTATAGAACGAGCGTAACGCAGAAGTCGGACATTATAGACAAGCTCTATTTATGGT
>WFZU01000246.1 GCA_015489405.1 Bacteroidales bacterium | reverse complement strand
GTAAATATTTGTGTTCAAATTAATCCGCAATGCTTTCTGAATTGCGGTAAGTGCATTTTTAATCTTGGTATCTCCCTTTTCGACTATTGACATATCCTATTCTTTCAATATTACTTTCCTTGCTCCTACGCGGGAGCTTATCTCTTTTCGGAGAAAACAATATTCTTTTTTCATTGAAAATCAATATCATAACAAGTTTTATAGCATACAAAATATTTCCATATAAAAACTTGCAACCTCCATTCAAAGATAAACCTCTACGGGTACGAACTTATTTTTCACTCAGATAGTACAACATTTTTATTGTGAACTTGTTCACTGTTCGGAGGAGCATTTTCCGGGAATATACTTCCGCTTTGTATCCGGTTGCGGGAAAGCTTTCCGGGGGAGTATATTCTTTTGATTTTGGTACAAAAATATTATCTACTTTTGGACTTTGTTTTGCTCCGGCAAGAAAGACAAGAAGAATATTTTATACAATCTGCAGATAATGAAACAAGAGGAAACGGGCTTGCTGATATATGTTCCGAAGATTACGCACCGGATACGGTATATGTTTTCATTGTACTTTGTCTTTATTTTGAAATTGGATTTTTCGCTGACTTCGGATGCAGGGAAATTCCGTCAATGGAAAGGAGCAAAAATGAGCTATGGGAAGGAGCCGCTGGACAAAGAACCTTTTTTGGCAGCCGTAGAATTATTGTTTGAACGCGGCATCAGGCATGTGGATATACAATTTTTGAAACCGCCGGAAGAGCACGCTTTTTTTCCGGTCTATCACAAATCGTCCTTGTATCCATTCGATCTGTTGGCAGCTTCATTTTATTTGGTTTCACGTTACGAAGAATATCTTCCTTATAAGAAGGACCTCTACGGACGTTTCGGAGCAAAACAAAGTTTGGCTTACCGCAAAAAATTTCTACACAGACCCTTGGTTAATATTTGGGCACTCCGCCTTGCTTCGGATTTGGAGAAACTTTTTCCGGACTTATCCATAGAAAGACCGTCCTACCGCTTCCGGTCCACCATAGATATTGATGCGGCTTGGGCTATCTCGCACAAGGGCTTGATGCGTACTATCGGCGGTTATCTCAAAGACCTCCGCTCCTTGCGTTTTAAGAAAATAGCCTATCGAACGCTCGTGTTGTTGGGGAAAGAGAAAGATCCCTATGACACCTATTCTTTTATGTATAAGATACATCAACGCTTCCGGATACGTCCCATCTATTTCGTGCTATTTGCGAAATACGGACATAATGATAAGAATACGCCGACAGGCAATCATCATTTCCGGGAGTTGATCAAAAGCCTGGCGGATCATGCGGATATTGGGATTCATCCTTCATTCAATTCAACAGCCGAGCCCGGACGGCTGAGCCGGGAAATTGATGCCTTGGAGAAAGTTCTGAACCGTGAGATCAAGCATAGCCGGCAGCACTTTCTCAAATTGGAATTGCCGGCTACCTACCGCCTTTTGATGCAGGAAGAGATTTACCGCGATTATTCGATGGGCTACGCCGCCCGCCCGGGGTTCAGGGCAAGTATCGCCACTCCTTTTCCTTTCTTCGATTTGGATTTAGACGTAATGACCAAATTGATGGTCTATCCCTTTCCCGTCATGGATGCCTCTCTGCGTTATTACCTCGGCTTGAAGCCGGAACAAGCCTTGCGCGTCTATCAACAGTACATTGATGAAATCAAAAAGGTTGGCGGGACTTTTGTTTCGTTGTGGCACAATGAGAGTCTGAGCGACTTGGGAGAGTGGAAACATTGGCGAGAAGTATTCGTAAAAATGTTGGAAATGGCAGTTGTCCACCGTGAAAAACCGGAAAAGAAGAGATGATACGACGAATCGCAAATAAGGATATTGACCGGAAAAAATGGGATGATTGTGTAGCTCAATCCTTCAATGGTATGGTCTATGCTTATTCGTGGTATCTCGATGTGGTCGGCGGAACACAATGGGAGGCATTGGTGGAAGACGATTATGTACGGATATTTCCCTTTCTACCGAAGAAAAAATGGGGCATCAGCTATGTATTTCAACCCTTTGCAACACAGCAGTTGGGAGTCTTTTCCACAGAAAAACTTTCCCCTGAAAAAGTAGGTGAGTTCATTGACCTGCTCTTGCAGGAATACCGCATTGTGGACATACATTTGAATGTCTTAAACCGGCTCTCACCCCGCTTCGGAGAGATTGAAGAGCGCACGACCTATCACTTGGATCTTATTCCGCCCTACTCATTGTTGGAAAAATCATTTTCTACCAACCATAAAAGGAATATCAAGAAAGCGGAAAAAAACCGCCTTTCAATAAAGCAAAATATTGATCCCGGAAAAATCATTCAACTGCTCAAAGAAACCAAAGGGCAAACAAGCCGGGAATTACAAAACTTTGACTACAAACTCTATTCTTCCCTTATCCGGACAGCGATTTATCAACGTGCTTGTATTACTTACGGTGTCCTTAACGAATCGCGTCAGCTGATAGCCGGTGCCATTTTTCTGTACAGTCATCATCAGCTTATTTATGCTTTTTCCGCAAGCTCGCCGGAGGGGAAAGAAAAACGTGCGATGTTTTTTCTGGTAAATGAAATTATCAAGAAAAATCAAGAGAGACACCTGACATTGGACTTTGAGGGCTCCAACAATCCGGATATTGCTTTTTTTTATCGAGGCTTCGGTGCCCGTAAAATTAGTTATCAACGACTTCGGGTTTTCCGTTTTCCCACCTTTGTGAAGCGGTTTATTTTGATAGCAAGAGAAATCCTGTAATTTTTGGAAACGGTTTAATGTTCCTCTTCGAGAAAAAATAAAAACACACGAAGAAAAGATGTACTTTTGCCGGGAATAGATTTTGCATATGCGTGTAGAAACAAAAGAGGTTGTAAAAAAGTACGGACACCGCACCGTGGTAAAAGGTGTGAGCATATATTTCGAAGAAGGAGAGATTGTCGGACTGTTGGGACCCAACGGAGCAGGCAAGACGACCACTTTTTATATGATTGTCGGATTGATCAAACCCAATGCCGGAAGTATCTTTCTGGACCAACAGAATATTACGGGACTTCCGATGTACAAAAGGGCACAGATGGGCATCGGCTATTTGCCTCAGGAGGCATCCGTTTTCCGGAAATTAAGCGTGGAAGACAATATCCGTTCGGTTTTGGAATTTACTTCGTTGACCAAAAAGGAACAAAAAATGCGGACGGAAGAGCTGATAGAGGAGTTCGGCTTGCAAAAAGTGCGCAAGAGCATGGGCATACAGTTGTCCGGAGGGGAACGGAGACGTACGGAGATAGCTCGCGCATTGGCAATCAAACCCCGCTTTGTGCTTTTAGACGAACCGTTTGCCGGTGTGGACCCTATCGCCGTGGAAGACATTCAAACGATTGTGCGCAAACTCAAAAGTAAGAACATCGGAGTCATCATCACCGATCATAATGTGCACGAGACCTTGAGTATTACCGACCGTTCTTATCTGCTGTTTGAGGGAAGCATCTTGAAACACGGGACGGCAGAAGATTTGGCTTCCGACCCACAAGTGAGGAAAGTGTATCTCGGTGAGAATTTTGAACTCCGTCATTAGTTGGTGCTTGTCTATAATGTCCGACTTCTGCGTTACGCTCGTTCTGAAACCAGTCGTTTCGGCAAGCTCAATGTAACACATTAACAAAAGTCAACTCCTTGGTTTTGAGCATTTTGCAAGCCTTGCTCTTGCATATTCTGTTCCGGGCTCATAACGTTATGGACAGATGCCGGTTGTTTGGCTGCACCATATCCGCAATCTACAAATAGATCCTTGCAGAGGACACATATTCCACCTGAAAAAACCTTACGATGATAGAGCCGGGTATATACATTCTTCAATGATACCCATCTCCCTTTTTATCTACATTCACAACAAAAAAAAAGGCTTGCCAAGTGTGGCAAGCCCCCAACTAAACAAAACAACAAAGTCATTAATAAAAGATTGTATTCAAACAAATCCTCCCTCTGCCCCCTCCTATTTCTTTTCGATCAAGCATCAAACGAATTTTTGTTTCTCATCGTCCCACTTAATGTAAGTAGCCTCGCCGTTTTTGGCAATAAACTCGAGATACTTGCGTGCCATTTCAGGCCTGTTTTGTTGATACGTTTCATAGACAATCTTTTTCCCCCGGTGTGCATTGATAATTTTCAATGCCGCTTCTTCTTTTTTCTTATTCATCTTCCGAAATATTTAATTAATACTTTTTTCCCTTTTGTTAGCAAAATTTGTGCCATTCTTTACAACTTCCTGATTTACATAGCTTTACACAACGTTTAGAATATCACTATCTGCCTATTAATGAGATTTCTTTTCACAATAAAGAAAAAGATATTATTGTCTTTATATACTC
>WFZU01000245.1 GCA_015489405.1 Bacteroidales bacterium | reverse complement strand
CTATTAAGTATGAAAATATTGATATTATGCACCGGCAATTCGTGCCGGAGTCAAATGGCAGAGGGATTTTTAAAATCATTCGACAAAAACCTATATGTAGTCTCGGCAGGTACCAAGCCAAGCGGCAAAGTGCACCCCAAAGCTATTGAGGTGATGAAAGAAGCCGGGATTGATATTTCGGGAGGCAGACCGAAATCCGTAAACGAATTTTTAAACGAAAGTTTCGATTATGTTATCACCGTTTGCGGAGGAGCCAAAGAGAGCTGTCCAATGTTTACGGGCGAAGTAAAAAATCGTATTCATATTGGCTTTGACGACCCTGCCGAAGCCGTTGGAACGGATGAATTTGTGATTTCGGAATTCCGAAGAATTAGAGATGAGATAAAGCGTGATTTTTCAAAATTTTACAATAAAAAAATAAAGTAATCTCGACGGCAAGTTGATTCTTGCGGTTTATTTTCTTACATTAAATTTAATTATTATGATTGATGCAAAAGATTGGTTAGTGTTTGGACAAAAATTTCACGGACACAAATGTCCGGCTATGCCAAACGGATTAAGAGTAGGTGCAGCTGCGATGAATGCACTGGGAGTAGAACGAACCGGCGATAGTGCCCTGCATGCCTTTCTCGATTTGGGAGACAATCATTGTGCTACCTGTTTCGCAGACGGAGTACAAGTGATTACGGGTTGTACCTTCGGCAAAGGGAATATCTCCAAAACCCATAAAGGGAAATGGGCTCTCACGCTGGTTGACAAAAAGACCAACAGAGCAGTCCGTGTAACGCCCAAAGCGGAAGCTATGTTGGCGAACAAAAAAACGGAATTTTTCACCAAGTATCGTATGCTGGGCGTGCCGCCGACCAAAGTGCCGGATGAAGTAGTCGAACCCTTGGTGGAAAAGGTGATGAGTGCTCCGGATGAGATGATGATGAATATTTCGGAAGTATTTACCTACGAATGGCCCGAAGAGAAACATTCATTTGAGGGATTTGTCTGCGAAGAATGTGGAGAAATGGTCGTCGAAAAATACGGTCGTGTAAAAGGAAACAAAAAAGTTTGTATTGATTGTGCTGCGAAGTAGACAGGCAGGATTCATGTAAGGCTTACGCAAAATGCGTAAGCCTTATTTAGAGCCTGTCTATAATGTCCGACTTCTGCGTTACGCTCGTTCTGAAACCAGTCATTGACGGAAGTCAACTCCTTTGCTTTCAGAACTTCACAAGCCTTGAATTCGAACATTATAGCTCAAGCTCTTGACTTTATGGACAGACACTATTTAGAGTCTGTCTATAGTGTCCAATAACTGTGTTACGCTCATACTCAAAACTTCATTTCGGCAAGCTCAATGCATCCATTGAAAAAAGTCAACTCCTTGGTTTTGAGTATCTCGCAAGCCTTTCCGGCACATACGGAGAAAAGGCTCGAATATGATTTATAGGAATACAATTTAAAGAATTAGAAAGATGAATATCATCGTAGGAATTATCATTTTAGCAGCTTCCTTTTTATTTGCGATGCTGGGGCTTGGCGGCGGCATGGTGTATGTCCCCGCACTAAATTGGGCAGGCTATGATTTGGTCACTGTAGCTTTGCCACTCGGGCTTTTGTTGAACGGTTTGAATACGTCACTCGCACTAATACAATTCGGACGAAAAAAATTAGTCGATTGGAAAGGTGGAATTTTTATGGCACTTTCGGCATTAGTAGCCTCCCCTATCGGTGCTTTAACCTCAAAACATGTCAATCAAGCCGATTTAAAATTAATATTTGCAGCCGCCGTTTTGTTTGCAGCCATAAGAATGTTACGCCAGGCAAATAAGGAAGAGCCCAAAGAAAAGGCATCTTTAAAGAAACGGATAATTTGGGGGGTTGCAGTCGGATTGTCCATTGGTTTCTTAGGAGGGATGCTTGGGATTGGCGGAGGTTTCGTGTTTGCACCGGTGCTGATGGCATTGGGTTACAAGACCAAAGAAGCCGCAGCGACAACCGCTTTTGTCGTAACATTTTCTTCATTTTCAGGCTATTTGGGTCATGTTGCCGACGGGGATATGAATTGGACATTGACTATTATTCTTATTATTGCCGTGATTATAGGCTCACAGTTTGGCGCACGATTTATGAGTAACCGGGCAAAGCCCAAAATGGTAAAAAAAATATATGCAATTGTGTTGATTCTAATTGCCATAAAATTTTCTTGGGGAGCAGTTGCAAGTTTAATTTTATAAAATTTTCTATGAAAACCGGATTGATCATACTATCGTTTTTGTTGAGTTCCATGGCATTCCCGCAAGCTGCCAAAAGCCCGGAGAAATGGACTTGGAACGGTTATACCCAACTACGGGCATACAGCCATTTTGACGGGAACCGGGGGTTTCAAGTGCGAAGGATGAAATTGTGGTTGAAATCTTCTCCCGCATTTTCGGAACATTGGTCGTATAAAATCCAATCAACCATTTCCAGTCTCAATCAAGAGAGATTCTTTTTGCAAGATGCAAAAGTGAGCTACCGGACAGGACTTCTCTCGTTTGATTTCGGACAATTTGTTCCGGCATACAGTCTGCAATGGTCGCAGCCGGATTGGAGAATCCCCTCCATTGAGCGCGCCATCGTAATTAATGCCATTACCCCCGACGGAAGTTTGGGCGTGCGTGATATTGGCGTACAAGCAAATTTTCACACTAAAAATAAATTAATTGAAACGCACCTGGGCACATTCAACGGCTATGGAATTAAAGAATACCGTTTTCATAATCATGGATATTTATTCTCGCATAAAACGGCAATCAATATTCTTCTGCCGCATAGTACGATGCAGATTGGTTATTCTTTAATGTTTCGCAAAGCGGAAAATATGAAGATAAAAAAAGTTTTTCCGGATACGGTAACATACACGGGAAACGATTTCAGATACAACCTTTTTGCTTTGTTTCATTCCTCATTTGTAGAGGTGCAAGCCGAGTATCTAAATGCTGATTTCGAAGACGGACTAAATGCCAATGGGTATTATATTTTATCAGCCTTTAATATCAAAAAATCGCAAATTGTTTTGTCTTTTGAAGATTATAAAAACACCTATGCAAATAATCATAATCCATATTATCGTTTAGGCTATAACTACCTGATAAACAAGAATAAAACAAAAGTCTTCTTGGACAATTATTTTCAAGTAATTGATGGAAAAATTGATAATTATTTTGCAAGTATTCAGGTTCAAATATTTTTTAAATGAGTAAAACTACAAACCATATAAGGTCATATAAAAATTATGGGACACGAGCATCATCACGAGGTAACAGGTAAAAATTTGTTTTTTACCATTTTGTTAAATGCAGGTATTAGCTTAGCAGAACTTATTGGCGGAATTATTTCGGGAAGTATTTCACTTATTTCCGATGCTATTCATAATTTTTCCGATGTTATTTCGCTAATAGTTTCATACATAGCTAATAAGCTGTCAAAAAGAGATGCTACCGAAAAATACACTTTCGGCTATAAACGAAGCGAAATTATTGCGGCTTTTTTAAATTCGGCAACACTCATAATTTTGGCTGTATTTATTTTGTTTGAAGCCGTTGAACGATTTATTAGACCTGTTGAAATATCAAGTAATTTGGTAATTTGGTTGGCATTCGGAAGTATTGTCGTTAACGGACTTAGCGTTCTGTTTATTAAAAAAGATGCCGAAGGTAATATGAATATGAAATCGGCTTATCTTCATCTTTTTGGCGATATGATGACCTCAATTGCCGTATTAGTTGGTGGAATATTAATGAAATATTTCCATATTTATTGGATTGATCCTGTTTTTTCAATTTTAATTGCAATATATCTGCTTTACATGAGTTGGGATATTTTTAAATCATCACTAAAAATAATGATGCAGTTTACGCCTGAAAATATTGATATACAGAAAATTGCAAAAGAAATATCAAATGTTAAAGATGTAAAGAATATACATCATATTCATATCTGGCAAATTAACGAGCACGACATTATGTTTGAAGCCCATATAGATTTAGAAAAGAATGTGAATATTACTGATTTTGAAGAGGTTTTAAAAGCAGTAAAAAAATATTTACACGATACATACGAAATTCATCACGTAACACTACAACCTGAATTTATGGTTGATGACGACAAAGAAATTATTAAAACTCACTGAAAATGTTGGAATACAAAATATCAGCAACATCGCAAAAAGGAGGCAAAGCAACAGCAATTGCAAATCAACAAGCTGTAAACTTTGATGCAGGTCCGGGCAGAGATGAAGTTTTGCCCAATCCTGCTGAATTGCTACTTACGGCTTTATCTGCTTGCATATTAAAAAATGTTGAACGCTATTCCGAAATTTTGCATTACCCTTATAAGTCTGCAAAAATCACCGTAAAGGGCGAAAGAAGCGACCGACCGCCGACAATGCAAAAAATAGAATATCTACTTGAAATAGAAACAGATATTGATGAACGAAAGTTAAACAATTGGCACAAAAACATTATAAAATTCGGGACCATTAGCAATACACTTGCCAATGCTTGTGAATTAAAAGGAGAGATTAGATATATAAAAAAACAATAGTCCTTATTTTGAGCTTGTCTATAATGTCCTACTTCTGCGTTACGCTCGTTCTGAAACCAGTCGTTTCGGCGAGCTCAACGCATCGCATTGACACAAGCCAACTCCTTGATTTTGAGTATTTCGCAAGCCTTGAATTCGAACATTATAGCTTAAGCTCTTAACTTTATAGACAAACACTATTTTGAGAAACAAAAGGGGATGTAGAATAAAAAAGCAAAAAAAAATATGAAAACGATAAAACTAGAAATTAAAGGAATGACCTGTCCAAGCTGTTCGGCATCGGTCAACCGATTGATAGAGCAACTCGATGGCATCCGGCATAAAGAAGTCAATCACGTTACCGACAATGCACGGATTGAATTTGACGAAAATCTTATCTCGCAAGAGGCAATTATTGCCAAAATAAATGAAGGACACTACAAAGTAGTTGGGCAGGAGGATGTAGTCAATGAAGTGGTTGTTCCGAGCTGTCCTACTTGCGGCAAGAAAGGCTCCTTAGTACCCAATACCATATTCCGTTCTATGTTAAAGCCGGAGGTTTCCGGTTTGATAATAGCCGGAAAAGAGCATTTTATTTGCCTGAATCCCGCTTGCAACACAGCCTATTATAACCAAGACATACGCATTGACAAAGCTAAGCTAAGACGGGAAATTTGGTATAAAAAGGGGACAAAACGCAATATAATTTGCTATTGTAACAATATCGACAGAGAACAAATCAAAGATGCAGTGCAACATCATGGCTTGGAAACGTGGGAAGACATCACTTCGCACTATCGAAAAAAAGTAATTGAAAAATGTGAATTGTTAAACCCGACCGGACACTGTTGCAGAAGTACTTTCGATAAAGTAGTTCAAAAATTCAAAAGTAAAAATTAAAGAAGAATGTTCGACTGGCTACAAAGTATATCCGACTACCTCGTTTTTAATGCTTTCGGTCTAAGCCGGGACAGTCATTTGGCGGAAGCCATACACTTTTTTATCTATGATAGCATAAAGATTCTGTTGCTATTGTTTGTGGTCGTCTTTATAATGGGGATTATCAATTCCTATTTTCCTATCGAAAGAGTAAGGAACTACCTGACGAGCCGGCGACTTTACGGGCTGGAATATCTGATGGCATCGCTTTTCGGGACGGTTACGCCGTTTTGTTCTTGCTCATCGGTGCCATTGTTTATCGGATTTGTAAGCGGCGGCATTCCATTAGGTGTAACCTTCTCATTTTTAATCACTTCACCTTTGGTGAATGAAGTGGCAGTAGGATTATTTATCGGACTTTTCGGATTCAAAACAACCCTTATCTATGTTGTAAGCGGGGTTTTACTCGGAACGCTGGCAGGAATCATATTGCAAGCCTTCGGACTCGAAAAATATCTGACTCCTTGGGTCAAAGAGATTTTAGCGAAAGCGCAAAAAGAGCAAACGACCTTCATTCAGGAGCAACAAGATTTCAAGCAACGCTTGCCGGTTATTTGGCATGAAGCCATAAAAATAATCAAAGGCATTTTGCCCTATCTGTTGATTGGGATTGCCGTAGGCGGGTTGATGCACGGATATGTCCCCGAAGGATTTTTCGAGAAATATATGGGAAAAGACAATTGGTTTGCGGTTCCTGTTTCGACACTTTTAGCGGTTCCCATGTATTCCAATGCGTCCGGGATATTGCCGGTCGTTCAGGTATTGGTAGCCAAAGGGATTCCCTTGGGTACGGCTATTGCTTTTATGATGGGAGTGGTAGGACTGTCTTTGCCGGAGGCGATGTTGCTGAAAAAAGTGATGACATGGAAACTGATAGCGATTTTTTTCGGTACGGTTACGGTATGTATAATTATATCCGGATATTTGTTTAATTTAATCTTATAAAAAAACGAAAAATTATGGAAATTAAAATTCTTGGCACCGGTTGCCCCAATTGCCTCGCACTCGAAAAAAGAGTGAGACAAGTCGTAGATAAAAACAATGTGGAAGCCGACATTACATTGGTCAAAGACATCATGGATATCATGTCCTATAATGTTATGAGCACTCCCGCTCTGGTGATAGACGAAGAAGTCAAAGTCCGGGGACGCGTTCCCAAAGAAGAAGAAATATTACAATTATTGGTAAAATAAAAAATGTGCAAAATGAAAAAGCTCAAAGTAGGTTGGATGCTGTTATTTTTTGCGACTGTGTTCTTTTCTTGTCATAATGCAGGACAAAGCGGAGAAAGCAAAAAAGCAATGACAAAAGCAGACGACACCCGCATTCACGTCTATTATTTTCATAGCAGTATCCGTTGCGAGACCTGCATCGCCGTAGATGAACACACGCATCAATATTTGGAAGAATTGTTTCCGGAGGAAATGAAAAAAGGAGAAATCACCTTTCGATCTATCAATATTGATAAGGAGGATGCTACGGATTTAGTGAAAAGATATCAAATCTACGGGCAGACTATGCTTTTTGTCAAAGGAGATGAAGTCATCAATATGACCGATGAAGCGTTTCAATATGTGTTGACCCGTCCCGGGAAATGGAAACGGATGGTGGAGGAAACTATCAATTCACTTAGATAGGCAGTGATGGAATATCTACAAAGCATCCTTGATTCAACAGATTTACCGTTGGTGTCAGCCTTTATTCTAGGATTGATGACCGCTATCAGCCCCTGTCCTTTGGCAACCAATATTACCGCCATGGGATTCATTAGCAAGGATATAGACAAGCGGCGAAAGGTCTTTTACAACGGCTTGATATATACCCTCGGGCGTTCTATTTCCTATACCGTGATTGGTTTATTATTTTATTTCGGAGCAAGCAAATTCTTGATAGCCGGTTTTTTTCAACGGTACGGAGAACGGGCTTTAGGACCAATTCTGATATTGATCGGTTTATTTATGCTGGATGTAATAAGCCTCCGTTTTCCCGGACTCAACAGGCTCAATGAACGGATGCAACAGAAGGAGGATTTCGGGTTTTGGGGCGTGCTGCTCTTGGGGATTGTTTTTGCCTTGGGCTTTTGTCCGTATAGCGGGGTACTCTATTTCGGGATGCTTATTCCGATGACGATTTCCACAGCCTCGGGACTTTATCTTCCTGTTGTTTTCGCTATCGGCACCGGACTTCCCGTGGTCGTTTTTGCTTGGATTATTGCCTTTACGTTAGGAGGCATCAGTAGGGTATATAACCAAATAAAGATTTTTGAAAAATGGTTTCGACGGATTGTTGCCGTGCTTTTTATATTGGTCGGTATCTATTATTTACAATATTTATTCGTGTGAAAACCGGACATTCATAAACAACACAAAATAAATTTAAAATGAAAAGTATGAAAACAATTATGTTAAGTATCGTCATTTTGCTGTCGGTATCGCAAATAAGCCTTGCGCAAGAAAGCAAAAAAAATCCTAAAAACGCAAAAGTAACTTTTATCGAACTGGGTTCCGTGCGTTGTATCCCCTGTCAAAAAATGGAAAAGGTCTTGGACAGTGTACGGGAGCAATATCCCGAAGATGTGCAAGTCATATTCTACGATGTCTGGACGGATGCCGGCAAGCCGTATGCCAAACAATACGGTATCGAAAGAATCCCTACCCAAGTCTTCTTGGACGCCAACGGACAAGAATATTTCCGGCACGTCGGTTATTTTCCCGAAGAGGAAGTAGTGAAAGTTTTGAAACGAAAAGGAGTGAAAAAGTAACCTCCGGCAATACATTTTCGTGAGATATCATAAAAATTGAGAATTATGAATTTCATAAACAGCAGAGCAAGCTTATTGTTTGCACTCCTTTTTTCTATTGTCGTTTCCAATGCTCAAACCTACAAGTATGAGATAATAGCAAAAGGTAAAAAAGTAGGAATTATCGAGGGCTCTTTCCTCCGGAAGGATAGTATTATTGAGGTGAATATTAGCGCTTTGGGCGAGATTCATTTTATTATCACGGAGCATGTCCAATACAAATTGAGCGCTTTATATAAAAATAGAGTGCTGCTATTCTCCTCCGCCACTATATTTTTGAATGGGAAAGCTCATTTTTCAAGTATTGTGAAAAAAGAGGGGGACTATTACATCATTGACAAAAACGAGCATAAATCTACGTTCTCCGGGTCCATCAAATACTCGGGAGCCTTACTGTATTTTATTGAACCTGAAAAATTTACAAAGATTTTTTCGGAGATAGACAATATTGAAAAAGATATTAGCAAAGTTGGCGAACATACCTACAAGATTGTCAATCCGGCAACGGAAAAAGCCTCCTTTTTCACCTATGAAAAGGGGATTTTGAAAACGGCTGACATTCATCACAGCTATATTGATTTTAAAATCAACAGAATCCAGTAACAGAAAAATATTTAAATCCAAGAAATACAATGAAGAGCAGATTAAAATTTTTAGACCGTTTTTTAACGCTATGGATATTTATTGCAATGGGCATGGGCGTAGCGATCGGTTACTTCTTTCCCGGCTTTGCGGAGGTCGTTAATTCCGCCTCCTCGGGTTCTACCAACATTCCGCTTGCGATAGGATTGATTTTGATGATGTATCCGCCATTGGCGAAAGTCGATTATTCGCTGATACCCGCTATTTTCAAAGACTATAAAGTGATGAGCGTCTCGCTGGTGCTCAATTGGATTGTAGGACCGGTATTGATGTTTGTATTGGCAATTGTTTTTTTGCGTGACGAACCCGGATATATGTCCGGTTTAATTCTGATAGGCTTGGCAAGGTGTATTGCTATGGTCTTGGTATGGAACGATTTAGGAAAAGGAAGCAAGGAATACGGAGCTACTTTGGTAGCTTTGAATAGTGTGTTTCAAGTTTTAACTTACAGTTTTTATGCGTGGCTTTTTATTGCTGTTTTGCCGGGCTACCTGGGGCTCAAAGGTTTTGAAATGGACATCTCTATCGGAGAAGTGGCTCAATCGGTTTTAATCTATCTGGGGATCCCCTTTCTAATGGGCATTCTGAGCCGTATTATATTAGTGAAACGCAAGGGAGAAGACTGGTACCGGCGAAAATTTATCCCCAAAATATCACCGCTGACCTTGATTGCACTCTTGGCAACTATCGTCCTGATGTTTAGCCTGAAAGGCAATTTGATAGTGCAGATTCCCTTGGATGTGTTGAAAATTGCTGTGCCTCTGATAGCCTATTTTACCATTATGTTTTTTCTTAGTTTTTTCACCGGAATTTTGCTGAAGATTGACTATCCCCGCAATGCTTCCATCGCATTCACGGCAACCGGCAACAATTTTGAGTTGGCAATTGCAGTAGCTATTTCCGTATTCGGGCTTAATTCTCAGCAAGCCTTTACCGGAGTTATCGGACCGCTGGTAGAAGTACCGGTTTTGATTGCATTGGTGAATGTCTCTTTGTGGTTAAGAAAAAAATATTACCGCAGCCGGAAGACGGCATAACGAAATATCTAAACGCATAAGATTGTTCCGCAGCAAGAAAAAATCTATGGGTGGCTAATTTTATCGTTGCCAATATTTTTTATGTAACTTTGCAGAAAAAATAGGTTCTCTATGCGAAACATGTTTCTTTCGGCTTTTTTGCTGCTGTCTTTGATTTCCGCTGCTTTCGCCCAAAAGCATATCAGAGGAGCATTTACGATGGGAACTAATTTTTCGCAAGTGGACGGTGACCGGAAATACGGTTTTAACAAATTGGGCTTACACATTGGACCGCAAGCTATTGTCGAATTTACGGATCAGTTTTATTTTTCCATTGAAACACTGTATTCACAAATGGGCGCCTACGGCAGAAAGGAGTATAGACACGAGACGGACTCTATGCAGTTTAACGGTGCCTACAAATTGAAATTGGACTACGTTAAAATTCCCCTCTTGCTTCATATCGTGGACAAAAGACGGGTCGGAGCGGCTGTGGGGTTTTCCTACGGGAGACTGGTGAATGTTAAGGAGTGGGAACACGAAATTCCGGTTACAGGAACGACCCTTAACTCGGGAGTATATAGTAAGCACGACTGGGACATCATCGGAGAGATCAGAATGAGAGTCTATCAAAAATGGTGGCTCTCTCTCCGTTATTCATATTCCCTTATTAAAATAAGGACCCGGGACTTTTACACGATTCAAGGAGACTACACGGAAACGCGCGAACAATACAATAATTCTCTGGCGCTACGCCTTACGTATATTTTTAACGATGAAGTCCCATTACTGAAAAAGAAAAATAAGAAAAAATAAACTGTTGATAAGGCATTTTCGTATCTCCGCAAAAAAACAGGCTAAAAGACTCCCGGGACTAAATGCACGTTTGTTGAAAAATAATTCATTATTCTATGGACACCACATATAACACCGGTTTTTCAAAGCATTTTAAGCATATTTTGCAGTTCCTGACCGTCTTGCTCGTCGTGTCGTGCAACCGGAATGACGAACCTCCCGTTCATCCGCATTTTCAAGCGACCCCCTACACCATACAAATACCGCCGCATTTTCCGTCCACACTGAATATCCCTGAAGACAATCCGATGACCGTAGAAGGTATTGCGTTGGGGAGACTCCTGTTTTATGATGGCAGGATAGCCGGACGGGCAGACGAGGGGAAATATATGAGTTGTTCATCATGTCATCTGCCGCAAAATTCATTTATCATCGGCAAACCGCGTCCTGCCCCCTTGGGCTTGGACAGCATTCCCACGCATCATGCGATGTTGCCCTTGATTAACCTGGTATGGAACCCCGGAACCTTCGGATGGAACGGCGCTGCCAAAAGCATTGAAGAAGTGGTGGGGCATACCATTACCGATCCCAAAGAAATGAACTCAACGTGGGAAAAAGCCATTGCAGCCATCTCGGCGATAGAAGGATATAAACCCTATTTTAAAGCCGCTTTTGGCACGGAAGAGATAAATCAAGAGAGAATAGAGAAAGCCATTGCCCAATTTGTACGGACATTGATTTCGTCGGATGCAAAATTTGACCGCTACCTAAGAGGTGAAGAGCAACTCAGTAATGCGGAATTAGCCGGCTACGTATTATTTGTTACCGAAGAAGGAGCCGATTGTTTTCACTGCCACGGCGCTGCCGGCAATCCTTTGTTTACGACAAACTTGTTTTACAACAATGCGTTAGATACAGTCTTTAATGACCCTGCCGACCGTTTCGCCGTTACCGGAGACCCTATGGACCACGGTGCATATAAGGCTCCGACCTTACGGAATATTGCCCTGACAGCACCCTATATGCGCGATGGACGCTTCAACACCTTGGATGAAGTGATTGATTTTTATTCCGAAGGATTGCAATATTCTCCTTATGTCAACCCGTTGATGCACCACCTTGGCACCGGAGGCAATTTGCTTAGCGAAGAAGAGAAAAGTAATTTGAAAGCCTTTTTGCTGACCCTGACCGACTCCACCTTTATCTCCAATCCGGATTTCCTGCCTCCGGAAAATCTTCCGCAATAAGGGAAATGCCCATATTTTTTTTGGACAAGAACAACATTTACTTCATTCGTAGCTCTGCAGAACAAGCAGTATTTAGCGCCTGTCCGGAATGTCCGGTTTGTGCATTAGCTTAATTGATATAAAAGGCATTCACGTATTCGCTACACCCGGCTATTCATTAGGCTTATAATCAAAATCAAGGAATTGACTTTTGTCAATGTGTCATATTTAGCCCGCCGAAATAAAGTTTTGAGTATGAGCGTAACGCAGAAGCCGGACATTATAGACAAGCTCTAACTAGTATCTGTCCATAAAGTCAAGAGCTTGAGCTGGAATGTTCGAATTCAAGGCTTGTGAAGTTCTGAAAGCAAAGGAGTTGACTTACGTCAATGACTGGTTTCAGAACGAGCGTAACGCAGAAGTCGGACATTATAGACAAGCTCTAACT
>WFZU01000244.1 GCA_015489405.1 Bacteroidales bacterium | reverse complement strand
TTTCAATATCTTTCAAATTATTCAAATTCCCTGCATACGTAAGCGCATCAAAATTCACGATACGATATGAGGGATATGTATTGACAAATAATCGCACGACATGTGAACCAATAAACCCTGCGCCGCCGGTAATAAGAATATTTTTCATCATATATAAATGGTTTACGAATTTCGTTTTTTCAAAGCCAATTCCCAATTCCAAGCAGACTCCATCATTTCAAACAGGTTTTTCCGGGCTTTCCAGCCCAACTCTTCATTTGCTAATTTTGTTGCAGCCCAAACCTTTTCCGTATCACCGGGTCTTCTTCCGACAATACGATAATTTAATTTTTGTTTGCTGACCTTTTCAAATGCTTGTATCACTTCCAAGACCGAGAATCCGTTTCCTGTCCCCAGATTAAAGACTTCGAGTTTCTCTTTTTGTTTGTTTTCCAACATACGTCTAAGTGCAACAACGTGTGCCTTGGCAAGATCTACTACATGGATATAATCACGAATAGCCGTACCGTCGGGAGTGTCATAATCATTACCAAAGACCTTTAACTCCTCTCTGATTCCAATAGCCGTTTGAGTGATAAAAGGTACAAGGTTATTAGGTACTCCCAGGGGTAGTTCTCCGATCTTTGCCGAAGGGTGAGCCCCAATAGGATTGAAATATCGCAACAAAATAGCGTGCAGTCCGTCTAAGGAAGATACATTTTGAATTATTTCCTCTGCAATCTGCTTAGTATGTCCATAAGGGGAATAGGCTTTTTTGATGGGTGCTTGTTCAGTGACTGGCAAGGTATCCGGCTGACCATAGACCGTACAAGAAGAAGAAAATACCAAATTGTCAAGTCCGGACATTTTCATCCCTTCCAACACATTGAGCAGGGAAAAAATATTATTCTTGTAATACAAAACGGATTTTTGCATAGACTCTCCCACAGCCTTAAGTGCCGCAAAATGGATAACGCCTGCAATATCATTCTCTTCTGCAAAAAAGTCCTTCGTTCGTTCCGCATCGGTAAGATCAAAATGATAGAAACGGGGTTTTATGCCGGTTATCTCTTTAATATTATCTAAGACAGAATCATAGGAATTAGAAAGGTTATCAACAATCACAACCTCAAATCCTGCCTCCTGCAATTCCACCACCGTGTGCGAACCGATGTATCCGGCACCTCCGGTAACCAGTATTTTTCTCTTCATATATTCACAAAAACAAAAAAAGCAACCCAATAAATCTATTACGAAATACCGGTTGCTTTTTTTTCATTAAAATCAATTTTACAAACTCCAGTAAATGTAATTCTTGATTTTATCCTTAAAGATACCTTTCACATCAACAAAAACACCTCCGTCTTTCAGGATGCTTCCAAAATAATCCTCATCCAAAGACAAATACTCTTTGTGAGAAACAGCAGCAACTACTGCATCGTATTTCGGCTTAGCCTCATCGATCATAGTGATTCCGTAATATTTCATCACGTCGTCTTTATCCGCTTTCGGATCAATAACGTCCACCTCTACCCCATAGCTTTTCAACTCTGATATAACATCTACTACTTTCGAATTACGAATATCAGACACATCCTCTTTAAAGGTAACCCCCATCACCAAGACTCTGGAACCTAAAATTCTTTCGCCCTTGGCAATCAGTTTTTTAACCAATTGTTTGGCGATATAGAAGCCCATAGAGTCATTGACAAAACGTCCGGAGTTAATAATTTGCGGATGATAGCGGTATTCTTGCGCTTTGTATGAAAGATAATAAGGATCGACGCCGATACAATGCCCGCCAACCAGTCCGGGATAAAATTTCAAAAAATTCCACTTGGTACCGGCGGCTTCCAATACATCAAAAGTATTGATACCCATCCGGTTAAAGATAATGGAAAGCTCATTCATAAAGGCAATATTGACATCACGCTGTGTGTTTTCAATCACCTTGGCTGCTTCCGCTACCTTCATCTCCGGTGCACGGTGAACTCCTGCCTTCACTACGATTTCGTAGGTCTTGGCAATTTCCTCTAAAGCTTCATCATCACAACCGGAAACAATCTTCTTGATAGTTGCCAAGGTATGCACTTCGTCCCCCGGATTAATTCTTTCGGGAGAATAACCGACCTTAAAATCTTCCTTATATTTCAGACCGGACATTTCTTCCAACAGAGGAATACAGTCCTCCTCCGTAGCGCCGGGATAGACTGTAGATTCATAGACCACATAGTCTCCCTTTTTCAACTGCTTGCCAAGCAAGCGGGTAGCTGACAGCAATGGGGTCAAATCCGGTTTGTTATGACTATCGATAGGAGTTGGAACTGCAACGATGTGGAAGGAAGCTTTCGCCAAATCTTCCGGCGAAGCCGTAAACTCAATATCAGCACCTTCAAATGCCTCGGCAGTCAATTCCTCACTCGGGTCGATGCTATTACGCATCATTTCGACACGTTTCTCATTGATATCAAAACCTACAACAGAAATATGCTTTGCAAATTCCAATGCAATCGGTAATCCGACATATCCTAAACCTATCAGTGAAAGTTTAGCCTTTCCGTCCAATAAATCTTTATATATTCCCATAGTTCTATTTGTTAACATTTTTTCTTACTACTTCAATTACTTTATCCTGGTCTTCTTTGGTCAAATAAGGATGCATCGGCAAACTGAATACTTGTTTTGCCATAGCTTCGCTTACCGGAAAATCTCCCTCCCGATATCCCAAGTGGGCAAAAGCACTTTGCAAATGCAAGGGTTTCGGATAATAAACCGCAACGGGAATGCCGTCGGCTTTGATACCCTCAATAACTTTGTCCCTTTCGGGATGAACCAGCGTGTATTGTGCCCAAGCAGACAATTTATAGTCCGCTACAAAAGGTGTCTTCACTACATCTTTCAATCCCTCGTTGTACCTATCGGCAACTACTTGACGGAGCTGAATTTCTTCGGGAAAGATTTCAAACTTGGGTAGCAATATGGCAGCCATAAGCGTGTCGAGACGACCGTTTACCCCTACGCGGATATTATCGTATTTATCATCTTTATTTTTCCCGTGAACACGGATAGAGAGTAATTTCTCATATAATTCCGTGTCGTCCGTGAAAACCATTCCTCCATCACCATAAGTTCCCAAAGGCTTGGCAGGGAAAAAACTAGTGCCGGCAACATCGGCGAAAGAGCATGCCATTTTTCCACGCATTTCACCTCCGAATCCTTGTGCGGCATCCTCCAATACAATAAGATCATATTTCTTGGCTAATGCCATAATCTCATCATAATCGGCAGGTTGCCCGAATAAATCAACCGGAATAATCGCTTTAGGAGTCAATTTCCCCTCTTCTTTGACCTTCTTGATGGCTTCTTCCAATTTGGATACATCCATATTAAAAGAATCCGCATCAATATCCACAAAAACAGGCGTTGCACCTAATAATTGTACGACTTCCGCCGTTGCGATAAACGTAAAAGTAGGACAGAATACCGCATCTCCGGCTTGGATACCATACGCCATCAAAGGCATTAACAAAGCATCTGTTCCACTGGAGACACCGACAGCATGTTTTACACCAACATATTCTGCCAAAGCATTTTCCAACTCTTTGACTTCCGGTCCTAAAATATATTTTCCATGGGACAACACGCCCTGAATGCGTGCATCGATTTTATCTTTTATTCTGGCTTGTTGAGCCATTAAATCTATAAATTGCATAATCTAAATCTCTTTTACTTCCAATCCGTTTTTTTCATATTTTCTACCGCATTTCGGACATTGGGCTGTTTCATGAGAATGTTCATCAATGCTCATATCCAACTTCTCTTGTCCGCAAGCACAAATCCAAGCTTTAAGTTTTGCCGGATTTCCGTAAACCATACCATAGTCGGGCACCGTCTTAGTGACTACAGCACCCGCTCCCACAAAAGCATAACGTCCGACATCATGCCCGCAAACGATAGTAGAATTTGCTCCCAAAGAAGCACTTTTTTTAACTACCGTTTTGAGATAAAATTCGGAACCTCTTTGAGGAAATTCACTTCGCGGATTCAAAACGTTGGTAAAGACCATAGAGGGACCGCAAAAAACATAGTCTTCGAGTTCCACTCCTTCGTAAACGGATACATTGTTTTGGATTTTCACTCCATTGCCAATAGTAACATTATTGCCAATGTTTACATTCTGGCCCAGGGTACAATTTTTCCCTATTTTTGTTCCCGATTGAACATGAGAAAAGTGCCAGATACTCGTACCTTCATCAATTTGAACATTATCATCCACATAGGAAGACGCATGCACAAAAAACTTCTTTTCCATAATTTATTAATTTTTTATAATTTCTGTTGTGCTTGTTCCAAGACACGCAAAACGGTTAATCCCTCCACCCCATCGGTTTTGGGAGTCTCCCGCGTTTCGATACAAGCGATAAAATGTTTCAACTCTTCTTCCAAAGGCTGCTTGGGTTCAAACGTAACAACCTCATATTCCGCTTTTTTAGCAACCGGTACTTTAGCTCCGTCCCATTCAATTTTATGGGGATACAAAAACAATTTTTCTTTACTCACATCATCAAAGACAATCATTTTTTCAGAGCCGATGACAACCAACTTTTGTTCTTTGAACGGATGCAACCAACTCACAAAAATATGCCCTCTGACTCCATTTGAGAAACCAAAAGTCGTCATAGTCGTATCTGCAATTCCTTCGGTAACATACGTTCCTCCGGCAGCTTCAATATTCTGCGGCATCTCTCCGTTCATTAGCATCACTACCAACGAAATATCGTGGGGGGCAAAACTCCAAAGTACATTCTCTTCGGTACGCAATTTCCCCATATTCAAGCGATTGGAGTAGATATAGCGTATATCTCCCAACTCGCCGGCATCCACCAATTCCTTAATTTTCATTACCGCAGGATGGTATTGAAGGATATGCCCGACCATCAGGATGCGCCCGTGCTCTTTGGCAATTTGTACCAATTCTTCTCCATCAGCCGTATTGAGAGACAAGGGTTTCTCGACCAACACATCTTTCCCGGCGAGCAGATATTTTTTTGCCAAGCGGTAATGCAATTCGGCAGGAACTGCCAAAACAACTCCTTGAATGTCATCATTCTCGAGAATATCATTCTCTTCTTTGGTGAAAATAACTCCGGGGTAATCTTTCCTGCGTAAAGCAATAATATCATCAGACAACTCAAGCACCCGGTTCAAAACTCCCAAGTGATAAAGATTTTTCAGATGATTTTTTCCCCAGTATCCGGCGCCTACCAGCGCAATATTCTTTTTACCCATTTGTATTCATTTTTCAAGCCGCAAATGTAAACGCTATTTGCTGTTATGCAACAATTATTAGATAATAATTTTTCTTCCCCTTCTGAATCAGGATATATTTTCCGTTCAACAAATCATCTTCACTCACCGAATATCCTAATTTTACCTTGGATTTATTGACCGAAATACTGTTTCCCTGAATCAGTCTTCTCACCTCGCTTTTGGAGGGGAAAAAACCGGATTCGACACTCAACAAATCAATGATATCCAGTCCGCTCATAATTTTTGATTTCCCGATAGTACATTGGGGGACACCCTCAAAAACAGACAATAACATACTGTCGGAGAGTGTCTTCAGCATTTCAGTCGTACCTTTTCCAAAAAGTATTTGAGATGCATTCACAGCCGCCTCATAATCCTCTTTTGAGTGAACCCGGATCGTAATGTCTTTAGCCAACTCTTTTTGCAAAATTCTCCTGCCCGGGTCTTGCTCGTGCTGGACAATAAGATTTTCGATAGTCTCTCTGGGCAGCAAAGTAAAAATTTTGATAAAATTCTTGGCGTCCTCATCCGAAGTATTCAGCCAATATTGATAAAACTTGTAGGGTGTAGTCCGCCCGGGATCCAACCAGATATTGCCACCTTCACTCTTTCCGAATTTACTTCCATCTGCCTTGGTAATGAGAGGACAAGTCAGAGCAAAAGCATCTCCTCCGCCTTTGCGGCGAATCAACTCTTTTCCGGTGGTAATATTCCCCCACTGATCGGATCCGCCCACTTGTAATTTTACATTCCGGTGTTTGTTTAACCAATAAAAGTCATAACCTTGTACCAATTGATAGGAGAACTCGGTGAAAGACATTCCGGTCTCCAACCTCTTTTTGACAGAATCTTTTGCAAGCATATAATTCACCGTAATATGTTTACCCACATCACGGATAAAATCCAAAAACTGAAAATCCTTAAACCAATCGTAATTATTGACGACTTCCGCCTTATTCTCTCCTTTCTCAAAATCGAGAAATTTCATCAGTTGTTTTTTCTGGGCTTCCAGATTATGTTCTATTTCTTCGACAGAAAGCAACTTCCGTTCATTACTCTTACCCGAGGGATCTCCCACTCTTCCGGTAGCACCGCCTACTAAAACATAAGGTTTATGCCCGGCTTTTTGGAGATGTAATAATAACATCACGGGCACAAGGTTTCCTATATGCAGGGAGGATGCTGTCGGGTCAAAGCCCGCATACCCATGAGTCATCTCTTTACTCAACTGTTCCTCGGTACCCGGGGTAATGTCGTGAATCATTCCACGCCATCTCAATTCTTCAATCAAATTCATATCCTTATTTTACTTCGGTATCGGTTTTTTTACACATCCGGTAAGCAGGTCTTCCGGAAAACTTTCTACGAAAGGGAGAAAACCAAGACATTAAATTAATTCAAAGGAATTAAATAATTGAGACTCAAATAGATACCTCCATACAAATTCTTTGACTCAACATAGACCCCATCTTTGTGGGATTCGAGCCTGTATGGCTCCGTATTAACATCCTTGAACCCATAATTGGCTCTAATCCCCGTACTTAACATAAGATGATTTCCAATCAAAAAATCACTTCCAATATCGAAAACTACTTGAATATCATTTTTGCTAATTCTATCGGAGATATCAGGCTCGGTTACAGAAAACCACTTACCCTCAGTATCTTTGATATAAGTTTCGGTCGGGGCGGCAGAGCCTCCTGTATTTGCCGGTACACGGGTATATACCTGGGTTGCACTTCGTAAAAACGAAAATTGCGGTCCCAGTAAGACCCGGAATTTCGATCTGTTTTCGGGAGCTCCGAAATCCAATCTCAACAGCACGGGAATATTAAGATAGTTGGTAGTAATATCCCTCGCAACATCCGTAAACTTAGCACTCAAAGAATCATACCCACCGGCACTATTTTTGAAAACAAAAGTTCCTTGTTGTTTTACATCGGCGTATGCTACTCCCTGTTTGGAAAAAGAAATTCCCGTCTCAAAGCCAACATGCTCATTCAGGATATAACCGGTACTGAACGAAAAAACATTCCCATACTTCGCCGCATAGTCCAATTCCGGTTCACCATAGAAATTTTGTTGAGTTATCACCGTTCCGGTAAAAGCGCCCCCCAGCCCTATAAAGAGTCTATTGGAAACCATTTCAGAAGCATTCATCCGTGCTTGTTGTTGTGCATTAAGCCCCGCAACAAACAGTAACATTCCTAAAAAAACAATAATCTTTTTCATATCCATAATTTTTATTTTTGAGCCGCAAATTTATAATAATTTTGATTCCAAAAAAGAAAATGATTTTTGTTACCGGAGGGACCGGATTTTTGGGAGCGCACTTATTGTACCATTTGGCACAACAGAAAGAAGAGATTGTAGCACTCAAAAGGAAAGGCAGTGATTGGTCAAAATTTAATCTTATTGCTCAATTTTACCGTATCGACCCGCAAAGATTGAAAGAGCAAATCCATTGGGTAGAAGGAGACCTTTTTTCCGCCGGTTCTATCTTTCCAAAATATCCGTCAATCGATACCGTTTATCATGCAGCGGCGAAAGTATCTTTTCACAAGCAGGACCGGGACGAGATGTATCAAACCAATGTAACCGGCACCCGTCATCTGGTTAATGCAACACTCACCCATAAAATCAAAAGATTTTGTTTCGTAAGTTCCATTGCAGCCATTGGAAGGGGACAAGAAACGAAGATTGACGAGAATACGCTATGGAAGGACGATCCCCACAACAGTTTTTACGGGAAAAGCAAACATCTGGCGGAACTGGAAGTATGGAGAGGTGCTGCAGAAGGTTTACAAACAATTATCGTCAATCCCGGTATCATCTTAGGACCGGGAGAAATAAACTCCGGCAGTACCCGGATGGTAAAAACAGTACTGGATGGTTTGCGGTTTTACCCCAAGGGGAAAAATGGTTTTATAGATGTCAGGGATGTAGTGCAAATCATGCTTCAATTGACCCGTATGAACATTCAAAATGAACGCTACATTTTAGTAGCCAAAAACCTGTATTACAAAGAATTATTTGACATTATTGCAAATGTTGCAAATGTTGCACCCCCTACCGTAAAGGTAAATAATCTAACGGCTTATACGTATTTCCGTTACCAACAAATAAAATCCTTTCTCACCCGGACACCACCTGTCCTTACCAAAGAAACTTTACAAACATCTATGAATACATACCACTATTCCAATAAAAAGATCAATTCTTTATTGGCACACAAATATATCCCTATCGAACAGTCTATTGCAGACATTATTTCCTTGATTTGATACACACCCGTAGAGATTCTTTATCAATACGAGTATTTATCAAAAAAAAGTTCGGGAAGAATGAAGCTCCAGTCTTAACCAATTTTTCCGGGAATCCAAGACTCCGTACAGGCATCTTTTCATCCCTTTTATGGCTATTCAATTAGAAAAAAAGGAGATATCCGGGACCAAGTGGACGCATTAGAAATATTCAATATTAGAAAATTTGTAATTTCAATTTTTGTTATATCTTTGCAAAGTTTTAAAAACGGGAGCAACTTTTTTTTTTTTTTTTTTTCAATAA